>JACOXW010000020.1 GCA_016182205.1 Candidatus Levyibacteriota bacterium | reverse complement strand
AGCGGTGGAAGCGTCGCGACTTGCGGGGGTATATATACCTGTAATTACGGCGTATCAAGTCCAAATATTTCACCATGAGAAGTATTAATAAATCTAAACTGCAAAGCGGATTTACGCTTATTGAACTTCTTATCGTCGTGGCAATTATCGGGATTCTCTCAAGCTTACTTCTTTCCAACCTTATCGGTGTTCGCCAACGTGCCCGTGACGCGCAGCGAAAATCAGACGTCCGTCAGATTCAATCAGCTTTGGAACTTTATCGCGCAGACACAGGTGCATACCCGACGACCCTTCCATCGTGCACACAGGCTTTAACGAGTGAAGACGGGACCGTCAGCTATATGTCCAAAATCCCCTGTGACCCGCTCTATGACTCATCGCAGGCAACAAATAATTTCCAGTATTATTACTACCATGATGACACAGGCGCATACTGTCTTCGTGCGTGTTTGGAGAATCTCAATGATGGGCAGAAAGACGTACCCAATAATCTCCCGGCAGATACTAAGTGTTTGTTTACCTCACTTTCTCCTCAGGGAGTATGTGATACCAAAGTTATACCATACAAAATCCATAAAAATGGAAAAAGGTTTCAGTGTTATAGAAATTATAGTTGCTCTTACTGTGGCGATGATTGTATCAACAATCGGTATTGCATCTTTGGCAAGTTACGGAAAAAGACAAGCTGTGAATGTCGCAGCGCTGGATGTTGCCACAGAACTTCGTGTTGCGAAAGCCCGCTCGGCATCGCAGGTAAAGCCATGTCCTGCCAATACTATTCTTGACGGGTATCAGGTGTTTATTCAGTCTGAAACACAGTACGTTTTGTCGGCGTTTTGTAATAATAGAACAACAGAGGTGGTAATTAAAACAAAGCAGCTTCCGAGTGGACTTAAATTTCAACAAACCAATTTGACATTTTACTTTCCTGTTATTACCGGAGGAGTTGAAGTATCCGGAGGGAGTAGTATCGTGGTGTATTCAGATACAAACGGGCCTAAAGGAACCATTGCGGTAAGTACAAGCGGTGATATCAGTGTAACGCTGCAGTAATATGAGTAGAAAAACATATCAACTAGGTCAAGGAATTGTAGAGGTGGTGGTTGCTTTGGGTACGGCGGTGGTTATAATCAGTGCCATTGCTATAGCTGTGATTACCGCATTGGATAACGCGCAGTATAGTAAAAATCAAAACCTTGCAACGCAATATGCGCAGGAAGGCATGGAGATTGTAAGACAAATTAGGGATTCGGATTACAACAAGTTTACTTCGTACGGGAATACCGGGAAAACGTATTGTCTTGGAAAAAATACTCAGCAACTGATTCCAACCGATGCCGACTGTGAACAGAATGTAGAGGCCTTCGTTCGAAAAGTAATGCTTGAGAATAATTCTGAGTCCTGTCTGTCATCACTTTCCCCTACTCCTACAGGTACTCCCCAGACGCCGACAAGAGTAGAAATAGTAGTTTTATGGTCAGACAGTAAGTGTAGCGGCAACGTAGCATTTTGTCATCAAGTAGAATTGGTTTCTTGTCTTTCCGGAATTAATGTCATTCCCACAATTCAATGAAAAAAATTATACGGAAAAGGAATCAGTACGGTTTTACGCTCATAGAAATGGTGGCGTCAATCATCATTTTGGTAACCGTTGGTCTTATTATTGTCTCAATTATCGTCGTTTCATTGCGTGGGACTAATAAAACAAATTCACTTACTCAGGTGAAGCAAAACGGTTATTTTGCGATTTCTCAAATATCACGAATGCTTCGTGATTCGTACAGTGTTGAAAGTATAGATGGATTGTCTACATCAAATTGTCTCACAGAGCCAGTCATATCACCTGCACCTGAACCGACGCTTGTGCCACGCTCCAGTATAACCATTAAGGACTCCAAAGGAACAACAACGACCATCTCATGTGATTTAAACGACTCGCCACCAAATATCTCTTCTACAAGCGGTGGAATAAAAGTAACATTGGTTAATGCCTCAGCAGTGAAGCTTGTCACATGTTCTTTTACCTGCAGTCAACAAAGTTTATCTGATCCGCTTCTTTTAGGTGTTAGTTTTTCTTTAACGTCTATTCAGAACCAGTCTATTTTTCCCGACTTTACCGCATCACTTTCCGCAATACCCTTTTCTACATCGATAAACATGCGTAACGTCTCACGGTAACACCATGTGTTGACAGCAATATCCATAGACTGATACGCTAACAATATGAGGCACAAAGAAACTGGACAAGCAGTACTTATTGTCGTGCTGGTTTTGGTTATTGCTCTTACTGTAGGGTTATCGGTCGCGTCACGAACAATTACAAATCTTCGCCTCTCCACAGAAGAAGAAAATTCGCAACGGGCCTTTTCCGCAGCAGAAGCAGGTATTGAGGCAGCGTTAAAAAGCAGCTGTACAACAGGCGTTTGCAATATAGGAAATGATGCAAATCCATTCAGTAATAATGCCGCGTTTACCGGTACAATCACCAAAATTGACGGAGATGAATTTCTCCTGCGGGGTGGAAATTTAATTTCGGCATATGACGGAGCTGATATATGGTTATCTGATTACTCTCCCGATCCTAAAAATTTGTATACCAATCCATTTGAAGGAACTCTGACTATTTATTGGGGAAGCTCAGATGACGGGTGTAACGAACCGGCAATTGAACTGATTACAATAAGCGGTGATCGTTTTAATCCAACTCTTACTCGCTACGCGGTAGACGCATGTGCTGACAGAAGACTGAGGAATAACTTTTGTCCTTCAGGTTACGCTGGGTGTCCGACACTGCAGATTCTTCCGCCAAATACAAAAAAGGCCGGAAAGGAATTTCATTTTGCTGTTACCACTACTCTTACTGCGGGATCGAAAGGATTGTTAGCAAGAGTGGTACCATTGTATAAAAGCGGGTACATTGGCGTAACGGGAGCGGGTGTTAACGGAGCTACTCTTCCGCTGCAGGGAAAACTGATTGAATCAGTGGGTACATCTCAAACTACGCAGCGCAAGATTGTTTTCTTTCAGAGCAACCCTGAGCTTCCTTCAGAGTTTTTTCAATATTTACTTTTCATACCTAAGAAACCATGAAACAACGACCACTCGGACTCGACATAGGCGCAAGCACAATCAAAGCAGTACTTTTTTCTGATAAAGGTAATAAATTGATGTTATCCGTGGCGCTTATTTCCCCTACTCCTCCAAAAGGGATGCTCTCTGAAGCACCTCTTGATCAGGAAGAAATGGCCAGAGCTATACGGCAGATTGTAGAAGAAGCAAAAATAACAACACCTTTTGTGAATATAGCCTTGCCGGAAAATCGTGTATATACCAAAGTGCTTGATATGCCGGTTCTTTCTGACCGTGAGCTTTCGTCAGCAATTTATTGGGAAGCAGAACAATACATCCCCGTTCCGCTTGAAACAATTACACTTGACTGGAAAGTTCTCAGACGGCCTAGCACTCCTAATGAAGGGAAAATGCAAGTATTATTGGTAGGTGCGCCGGTATCGCTTGTAACAAAATATCAAAATATCTTAAAACTTGCCGGGTTGACTGTGTCTTTTGCAGAAACAGAGATCCTTTCTGCCATTCGTGCCTTAACTTATAAATCACAAATTGACAAGAATGTTCATTTTCCAAATAGCCTTATCGTTAATGTAGGCTCGGCTATAACTTCTATTGCGATTATCAAGGATGGTATACTGGCATTTACGTATTCTTTTGCTATCGGCGGAGCAGCAATTAACAGAGCAATTGCTACAGATTTAGGATTTACCATCACACAAGCAGAAGAGTATAAGAAAGTTTATGGAGTGTCTCAGGAAACGTTGGGTGGAAAAATCGGAGACGCCACCAAGCCGATTTTGCTGTCTATTATTGCGGAAATAAAAAAAGCCATAGCATACTTTAAAGAGAAGAATCCTGATGCCTCAATTTCCCAGATCATTCTGTCGGGGGGTACTGCAAAATTACCCGGTATTGATGGTTTTTTTGCACAAAACTGTGAGATAGAAACAGCAACGGCAAATCCATGGAATATGCTGGAGGGAGACGCCATTCCAAAAGAGATTCAAGACAACGGTCCGGATTATACGATAGCAGTAGGACTTGGGCTTCGTAATGTATGAGCGATATTAATTTACTTCCGAAAAATCAGGGTATTCTCGTTAGCAAAGAACATGGTATACGGGTTGTTCGGTTTATTGCCTTCGGAATACTTTCTTTTGTCGTTTTTTTTTCATTGATTCTTTTTATAATTCGCATACAAAGTCCGTTGACCTCTCTTAAGAAGCAGGAGGCTTCCCTTCTGTCTACGCTGACACTTTCAAATACCAAAATGGCAAAGCATTTAATAATAGTTGACAGACTTACGACGATTTCTACAGTGCTTGGGAAGCGTCCACAATTAGATACTATTGTTTCAGCATTTCTGAGTAAATTACCACCAAATGTTACTTTAATTTCACTGCAAATAACACTAACGAAAGTTCAAATTACCGGTACGTCTGATTCTCTTTTAGACATTAACACGTTTTTAAATAATCTGGTTCTTATGGTTACGAAGAAAGAGATTATAGGGCGGTTAGTCCTTCAGGGGTTGAGTTTTGACGCAAAAAAAGGAACATATAATTTTATCCTTGAAGCAACATTGCTATGAGAAAAGAAATTACGATAGACAGATACTTGTTTGTTACGCTTTATCGAGAATATAAGGTGTATTTCAGCTCACTCTTGGTAATGATTGTATCTTTGGTTCTTTTGATTTTATTTGTATTGCCTCAGATCCAGATAATCCTTTCAGATAACCAGCAGATAAATGCAGAGAAAGAACTTGTTTCTATCCTTGGTAAAAACGTTTCTTTTCTTAGTAGTACCGAAGAAACTCAACAATCCCAAGATTTCCAAACGGTGATTCATGCTCTTCCTTCTGAAAAAGACTTCTCCGGTATTTTGACTGCAATTCAAATAGCAGCAGTTAAAACAGGTGTTGGTGTTGGAGATTACTCTTTCCAGGTGGGAAATCTTTCCACAACTCCTTCTGGAAAGACCTTGCCCCGTTTAACAATATCTCTGACATTGAATGGTTCTATATCTTCTGTTGCCAAATTTCTTGCTGCTATGAATCAATCGCTTCCTCTTTCCGAAGTACAAGAAATATCATTGGGAGACCGGGTCTCTTCAATTATTATTTCTTTTTACTATAAACCTCTTCCACCCTCAAACTTCAATTATTCCCAGCCCATTCCGACGCTGACGCAGCAGAAAAAAGACCTACTGGAAAAAATAAAATCATGGGAGAAGACTGTATCAACTTCATCAATGGATTCTTCCTCAGGTATAGGAACTTCTTCAGCAACTACTGGTTTTTAGAACGCAAAGACGGTAGGATATCGGGTCTTTTTTCTCGGGTTCTTTCTTGGGATTCTTCCTTTCTCCACTGAGATATTTTTTTATGGTTTCCTGAAAGGAGTATTTCTGGTACAGACAACTGACGAAATGTTTCCGGCCGAGTATACTGCGGGTGTTCTAGTAGAGGTTGATTTTCCTTTGAAGTAGCTTGAAATGAGTCGTTTTGCCACGACGCTTCTTTTCCTAAAACTCCTGGTAGAAGTCTTGAAACAGCATCGGTGACCACTATTGCCGCGATTTCACCACCGGTTAAGACGTAGTCACCAATTGATATAGAGTCGTCTATAAATGAATAAATTCGATGATCAACGCCTTCATAATGTCCACAAATAAGAATAATATGATCAAGGCTACTGTATTCATTTGCCACTTTTTGGGTAAACGTTTTTCCTGCCGCATCAAGCAGTATAACCTTTTCTTTACATGATGAACCTGTGCATTTTGCAGACTCTATCGCATTTACCAATACGTCGACCCTTAGTATCATCCCTGCCCCACCACCGTATGGTGTATCATCAACAAGTTTGTGTTTTCCTATACCAAATTGACGTATCTTTATGAACTCGATTTCGACTGATTTTCTCTCTTTCGCTCTTTTTATAATTGAGTGATCAAAAGGTCCTTCAAACATTTCGGGGAACAGAGTCAGAATGGAGAATTTCATAAAACCGAAGTCGTACTATACTTCTTGTAGTGAGATCTCTATTCGTTTTCCTTGCTTTATTGCAGGAATCTTCATTATGTTTCGTACTGCCCGTATTACTTTGCCTTCTTTTCCGATTACTTTTCCCATGTCTTCTTTAGCTACACTGACACTATAGCTCAGAGTTCCATTTTCTTCAGTTTCCGAAACGGTGATGTCTTTGGGATGTTCTACGATTGCGGTAATAATATATGTAAGAATGTCTTTCATGAAGTTATTTCATTAATTTTGCTACTGTTGCACTTGGTTGTGCGCCTTGTGAAACCCAGTATTCATATCTGTCTTTTTTAACTTCTTTTTTTTCTTTTTTGTCACCTTTTTCGTACCAACCCAAAAATTCAATCGCTTTTCCATCACGCTTACTGCGTTTTTCTTTTACCACAACGCGGAATTTTCTTTCTCCTTTTTTACCTGTTCTTGTAAGTCGTATTACTACTGCCATAATAAAAATGTAAAGCGTAAAACGAAAAGTTTAAAAGAAATGTATGTAGGTTTTCTTGTTAGAATCTTTCGCTTTGCACTTTAGATTCACATTATACCATTACTCCCCTATCTTCTCAAGCGCCTTGGCTGCGGCATTTTCTTCTGCCTCCTGTTTGGATTTTCCTACTCCTTCTCCAAGCAGCGCATCCATAGCAAAAACACCTACCGTAAACGTTTTGGAGTGAGGAGGCCCTTCTTCCCTGAGTACTTTATACAAAGGTGAATTTTGTTTTAGAGATTGGACATGTTCCTGAAGAAGACTTTTAGGGTCTTTTAAGGTTTTTTTCCGTACTATTTCGTCTGTTTTGGAAAGAAGTGTTTCGGTGATAAACTTTTCTACAGCTTCAAGTCCCTGATCCAGGAGAAGTGCTCC
This sequence comes from Candidatus Levyibacteriota bacterium, assembly GCA_016182205.1. Taxonomy (GTDB): domain Bacteria; phylum Patescibacteriota; class Microgenomatia; order Levybacterales; family UBA12049; genus JACOXW01. The sequence goes on along the minus strand of JACOXW010000020.1, from coordinate 3,150 downwards.
CAGATATGCCTCGTAGCAATCTGCTAAGAGGCTCTGGTTTTGTCTGCCCTTTGAGTCTTCCTCCCCTTTTGAAAGACGCAATAAACTCCCGAAGTCAAGATGTTTGGCTATGCTTGCAAGGCTTTTCGTATTGACAAGAAGCGCTCGCAAATTTGTCAGTTTTCCTTCATTGTAGTCGGTGTAGGTTCTATAAAGATAGCCTGATACGACAAATGAAAGAATGCTGTCTCCTAAAAATTCCAGCCGTTCATTTGACTCAGTTTCCTGCTTTGATTCATTTAGATACGAACGATGGGTAAATGCCTGTAAAAATAATGTATGATTTTTAAATTTTGGTAGATTCATGGGCGATAATATTGCCAAGTGCCCCATTTATAAATGGCGGGCTTGTTTCTCCTCCGTATTCTTTTGCCAGCTCGATTGCTTCATCTATGATAACACGCGGAGGTTCTTTTTTCACGATAAGTAATTCATAGACAGCAAGACGCAAAATTGCTAAATCAACTTTATTTATCTTCGGAATTGGGAATTCGTCTGCTGCAATACTAATTGCCTCGTCAATTTCTTTTTGATGCTTAAGAATTTGCGATGCATCTTTACTTACGGGTTGGGATAGAAATTCTATTTTGAAAAGATCCTCAATGATTGCTTGTCGTTTTTTGTGGCGGGGGTCATGAGGTGTTTTCATCGGTATTAAACTTGGTTGTCGATACGTCTTACTGTAGTTTTGGCAACTTTTACTATCTGTTTTCCGTTATAAAAACCGCAGTTTCCACAGACTCTATGAGGGAGCATAGAAGCTTTGCAATTTAGGCATTGTACTGATTGAGGGACAGAAAGCAATATTCCAGCTCTGCGTTTTCCTTTTCTTTGTCTTGAATGGCGTTTCTTCGGTTCGTGCGACATGCGTCTATTTTACCGTATTTGAGCCATGTATGCAAGCAGACATACCTTTAATTGGTCATTATTTACTGGTTAATCGTAGGTTTTGATACAAACTTATTCGTTTGCTAGTGAATGGAGAAACGTACTTACAATAGATAACACCAAACTGAATAAAAGGGCCCAAAAGAAACCATTTACTTGAAATCCGTCAACTAACTGTGCAACAAGAAGAATAAGTAGAGCATTGATAACGAATAAAAACAACCCCAGTGTAAGGATAGTTACCGGAAGTGTTAGGATTATAAGAAGCGGTTTTATGAAAAAATTTACAATTCCCAAAACGATTGCCACAACAATTGCTGTAAGAAATCCATCTACCCTTACGCCAGGGAGTACATAAGAAGCAATGATAACAGCGAAAGCATTCAGGAGTATGTTAATGACAAGTTTCATACAAAAAGCGTACTGCTTTCTTCTTAGTAAGTCAAGAAATCAATCAGGTGCGATTTCCGTTTTGTCCAGCTTTTCTAGCATCTCCTTTAGTAAAGGAAAGTTTTCTATTTGGTCATAGTATTTTTGCGCCAAGTCCCTGGTCTTTGTCAAAAGAGGGGTATCTGAAAATGAAGCGAATCGTAATTGCTTTGTTCCATGTTGGATAGTTCCGTATATCTCGCCCGGACCGCGCAATTGAAAGTCTAACTGCGCTAAGGCTGCGCCGTTATGCAGTGTTTCCATGGCTTTTAGGCGTTGTGCCGTCTGAACATTCGTCGAGTCGGTAAAAAGCAGGCAATAAGATTGTTTTTGACTTCTTCCTACTCTTCCTCGCAACTGGTGCAGCTGTGCCAGCCCGAAACGTTCTGAAGCTTCTATAAGAATAATTGTAGCGTTGGGAATATCAATACCGACTTCAACTACAGGAGTCGCAACAAGAATATCATAGTTTTTTTCTTTAAAAGCTGTAAGCACCTTTTCTTTCTCAGTTGCCTTCATGCGTCCATGAAGAAGTCCCACCCCAAAATCCGCAAAGACCTCTTTTTTTAATCGTTCGTATTCTTTATTGGCTGCTTTTACTGTTGCCATATTTTCTGACTCATCGATTAGGGGACAAATAATAAACACCTGAGAACCATGCGTTCTGATTTCTTTTTTTATCCACTCATATCCTGATTTACGTTTTTTTTCGGGAACAACCCATGTTTTTATAATTTGTCTTCCTTTAGGCATCTGGGACAGATAGGAAAGATCTAAATTTCCGTAGAGAGTAAGCGCGACGGTTCTTGGGATTGGTGTAGCTGTCATTGTCAGAAGATGGGGGTGTTCCCCTTTTCCCCGGATGGAAGCTCTTTGCTCGACTCCGAATCGTTGTTGTTCATCTATCACCACAAGACCTACATTCTCAAGTTTGAGTTTTTCATTTAATACTGCATGTGTTCCAACAACGATATTGGTATTTGGTATGTCTTTTCTATTCTTTAATTTTAAATCTTTAATCTTTGTTGTTTTAATACTGCTGGTTATTAAATCGACTTTAATTCCAAATGGATATAACAGTTGAGAAATAGTTTGATAATGTTGTTGTGCCAAAATTTCTGTCGGAGCCATAAGAATACTTTTGAAGCCGTTTAAAAAAGCTGCATACATGCCTATCATTGCAACTACAGTCTTACCGCTTCCGACATCACCTTGCAGAAGTCGATTCATAGGTTTGTGTAACGAAAGATCTGAGAGCATTTCTGAAATCGCTTGATTTTGTGCAGCAGTCAGCGTAAATGGTAAAGAATTGATAAGTGTGTCAATTTGTGGCTGGTAAGAGTTAATATCAAATGCATGTCCCTTAAGAAATTGATCCCACTGTTTTTTTCTGTGAAGATTTTTCAGATGAAGTGTAAATAGCTCTTCAAAAGACAGCCGTAAACGCGCTTTCTCTACCATCTCATACGATGTTGGAAAATGAATTTCCTCAAGGGTTTTTTTCCTTGAGAGCAGGTTTTGGTTATCAATTAATTCTTTTGGGAGTGTTTCGGAAATTTGTTCTCGTAAATCACGCAGTGTTGTATACACTTGTCTTCTTAACCATTTCGACGTTAATCCTTTTGTTTCAGGATAAACAGGAACAAGTCTTCCGGTATGAATTGTGGGATAATTAGGATTTATAATTTCATATTCCGGAGATTCCATCATCGGGGCTTTAGAAAATTCTCCAACTCTGCCGGAGAGTGACACTCTATCACCTACATGAATAACTTTTGGAATGAATGGTTGATT
>JACOXW010000019.1 GCA_016182205.1 Candidatus Levyibacteriota bacterium | reverse complement strand
CGTGCCAAAACGAGTGCTTCCTCCATGGCAGAGTCTCCGCCGCCGATCACAATGACGTTTTTTTCTTTAAAAAATGCTGCATCACAGGTAGCACAGGATGAGACTCCACGACCAATAAGTTTTTCTTCCCCAGGAACACCAAGCCACATCGCATCAGCACCTGAAGCGACGATGACAGTCCTTGCTTGATAAACGTTTTCTGCTGTCTTAACAGCAAATGGTCTTTTACCAAAATCTCCCTCCACAAAATCCTGTTCCAAAACTTCTGCACCATGTTTTTCTGCCTGTTTACGCATATTCAGCATCAATTCTGGTCCTTCAATTCCTTCAGGAAATCCGGGAAAATTTTCTACAACAGAAGTTAATTGCAATTGTCCACCCCATTTAGACCCAGCCAATACCAATGTTTTGAGATTTGCTCGGGTTGTGTAAATAGCTGCTGTCAAGCCTGCAGGCCCACTACCTATGATTATTACATCGTACATATATTTGATTATAGAAAAAAACGAAGCTAGATACTAGATCTTGAAACTTGAAGATAGAAACTCGATACTCTAACTTCCAACTTCAAAATCTACCCTCTAGCTTCCAGTGTCTATCCTCAACTAGCTAACACTTCATCAATCGCTCTTTTGTAATTTTCTTTCGCTTGAGCACCAATCATAGATTTTACCGGCTGTCCTTTTTTGAAAATCATAATTGTAGGAATACTCATGACACCATACGTAGACGCCGTTTGCGGATTCTCGTCAACATTTAATTTTCCTACTTTTACTTTTCCTTCGTATTCTGTCGCCAATGCCTCAATCGTTGGACTGACAATTTTGCATGGACCACACCAAGGAGCCCAAAAGTCCACCACAACCGGCATGTCATTTTTGAGTACTTCCTGATCAAAGTTTTGGTCCGTAATGGTTATCTCAGCCATATTTTGTTGTTGTCATCCTAAATGACATTTCTATTAGGGTCTTTATACTGTAACAAACACTAACTATCGGGTCAAGTACATCTTTCCTATAGACTTCCGCTATTTGAGGTTTCTATCAATGACTTGTTTAAGTGTCTCAAAGCTTGGAACACCGCTAATTTTCTCGTTATTTACAAAGAATGTCGGCGTTGCGTTAACGCCAAGTGCGTTCCCATCTGCAATATCTTGAGAAATAACCGTACTATACTTATTTGCTTTCAAAGCCTCTTTAAATTTTTCACTATCGAGGTTAAGATCACTGGCGTAGGAAACAAAAATATCCAACGGGTTATCTGCTTTTTCCCAATCATTCTGTCTATCAAATAGCATATCATGCATTTGCCAGAATTTACCCTGTTCCAAAGAAGCGGCTGCAGCTTGGGCAGCCATATAAGCATTTTTATGAATTGTCAGCGGAAAATAGCGGTAAACAAAAAGAATCTTATCTTTATAGGTATCATTCATTTGCTTGACAATAGGGTGTGCTGCAGCACAGGCAGGACACTGAAAATCTGAAAACTCTACTACCATTACCTTCGCATCCTTTTTTCCTTTTGTGGGGCTTTCTTTTTTCACCAAAAGTGTTTTATCTATCGGCTGCCCTTGAGCAATTTTCTCTGAAGGACTACTGCTGAAGAAAAAAACTGCACCGACAACAATCAGGATCGTTAATGCACCGACAGCGATAAGAATACTGCTTTCATTTTTCATTTTTGCGTCTTTGAAAGAGTAGCATACAAAGCGTAATAATTGCAAACGTTAAAAGAGACAAAAGCGGTATGGAGAGAAAACCAAACAGATTTATGTATTTTGTCGTACAAGATATGCCGGCGCTGCACGGTGCAACCGCTTCGGGAATAATCCCTATTTGCAGTAATTCATGATACATTGCAATCAGCCCCCCTATCACAGACAACGGCAAAATATATACACTGGTATGTTTGTCTTTTCGAAGAATTGCAATTGGTAACAGTATGGCTATTGGATACATAAAGATCCGCTGATACCAACAAAGAGTACAGGGAACGAAATGTAGAATTTCTGAAAAAATCAGACTCCCTACAGTGCCTGAAAGTGCAGCAATCCAAGTGATGTAGAGAAGGTATTTTTCTCTCTTCATAAAAAGTATATTTTCTAGCATAGCTTATTTATTATGGCTAATCAAACCACGATAACGACTAATGCTCTTACTCCCTTTTCATTAATCATTAATCTTAAATCTTTATCGTTTTTTAACCCAAATTCTCCCGTTTCGCGTGAAGGAATAAAAACCACTGTTCTATAAATCCGAAAAAGCCCTTGAAGGGCGTTTCGATAATAAAATCAAATAAAAACAAAAAGATATTTATCTGAGAAATTCCTTCTGTTAAATTACGCCCCACGCGAATAATCGGTAAAAAGAGAAAATCAACCAGTGGTGTGATAAGTCCCGGTTTATCCTCCACCTTGTATGTAAGCGGAATAAGCGAAATCCTATATGAAAGAAATGAAACGATAGCCAGGAAAAAAATGAAAATTATTTGATTTATTGGGGGAAAATTGAGTTTTGTTAAAAAGTAAATAATCGAACCGAATGCCACCAGAAATGCCCCCATCCAAAGCAATGTAAATACACCGTTGAGTACTGGACGACTTCGAAGGGGTACTTTTCGTATCGAAAGATGAGATCCTATCTGCGGATCTTCTTCCGTTAAGACTGTGGAGATATAAGTCAGAATTTTTTCAGAATTGCTTTGCTTTGGGGGGCGTATCATTACACCAACAACAATCATCAGCAAGGGAGGGATAAGAATATTGATAACCATAGATCCCCAGATAATTTCTCCATAGAACACATTTTCCAATGTCCCTTCCACGGCAAAAGCAAAAATTGCTTTTGTCAATATAATAAAGATGGCGCTTCGGATTATTGCCCGCTGTACTTTTGAAGCAATTGTGTTATATTTTGTATCACAAATCGTAAAAATGATTTTTTTGAATTCATCTTTTTCCGACAAAAGTTCACGAATACCTTTCTTATGAGTTCTGAGTAACTCATCGAGTATAAAAAAGACGGCAGCCTTTTTCTTCATATAATTATAAATCGTGTCTTTCCTCGGATAGCTAAGCTGATAATGGATTTCTTCGTATCCTTTTTGGAACGCAGCGACAATTGCATCCAAATTTTCTTGTGTTAACGTCCCGAAAAGTTGAGAAAAAAGATGGAAGCGCAAAAAAGCAATATCTTCTCTTGCAAATGCGCGCCGAACAGCAATGAAAACTTGAACGTCTCGTGTCTGCTCTGTATCATCTTCAATATGTACCATATTTCGCATTACTTGATACATGAAGTTACTCATAATCTCAAGCTCTTTGTTCGGATAGAGAAGACGTTCTAAATCTGCTGAGAGTAATTGATATATCCACTCGTTAACAGCGCTTTCTTTCAAAAACTTTGACGCCAAAAGCTTTTCTCGCAGTACTAAAAAAAGAGAAATACGTTTTTTTACTTTTTCTACAATTGCCTCAGGCACTGTTTCGTCGGCAAAATAGCGCGCCCAAACAAGCTCTCGAACCAATGGTTCCGCAACATTTTCCGGATTTCCTCCAAACAGAAGCCGCCGTTTCAAGATGCGCTCGATTGCAGCACGAAGGATTACCTCATCTTCTCGGTAGTCCATCGCGTTTCTAATCTTTTCATACCACGATGCAACTGTCGCGACAAACGGATTAACACTGATACGTTTCCCTTCAAGAATACTTTTGTTTATTTCAAATGCACGAATAAGGCTCTCTGCTAAAGGAGAAAGCGAAACAGGCTGTTGTTCCATAAAGCGTATTCCTAATTATATAGTATTGGAATACCACTGTATAGAGAAGAGTAATTTTAGAGTAATAAAAATGTCCAATACTACCTACTCTGGCTTATGCTTAGGGAGAAGTATGTAACCTATTTTTTTTATCTTTGCGATTATTTCTTCTTCTGATACTATGGTTGGATCAAAGGAAAGTAAAACTTCTTGCTTAGCATATGAGGTAGACACATTCTTAACTCCTTCTGTATCTTCAAGTTCTCCGTCAATATTCATTGCACAACTAGTGCAGTGCATACCGCTAATTTTAAAGACAGTACTCTTAATCATAAGCTGTTTAAATAACCTAAATAACTTGTATTACTCCCCTATACATTCCCATACCACACATAAAAGCAAGTTCTCCCGGTTGATCGGGTGCGGTAAAGGTAATTGTATCGGTTGCATTATTGGTTACTAATTTTTCAATATTTAGCTGAGGAATGGTAAATACCTGAATGCATCCTGCTCCGCCTTTATTGACAAGTTGCAATTGTACCGGTTTACCTGCATTCACGGTAAGCGATCTCGGTTCGTACCCATACGGCATGAGATAAATTGTGGGATTATTACTTACGAATGCCTTTTGCGCGTAAGAAGTCTCGGAACAAAAACTGAATGTACAGTATACGCTCCCCCACAGCTTATCAATCGTCATAGTGCTTCCTGTGAGAGCTATGGCGTTATTCATATTAAAGAGTGATAAAAGAATAATTGCAATTGCGGCAAACCGTAAGAATTGTTGATGCAATCTGTCGGAAAGCTTTGTTGCGAAGTAACCTAAAAGGAAAAAGATTGGCGACGTTCCCAGTACAAATGAAAAAAGTATTGCACCTCCTAAAACCGCGCTTCCTGAGGCAATCGCAAGTGCCATCATTGCCTGAGTGGTACCACATGGAATAAAAACCGTGAATGCTCCCAAAAGCGCTGGTGCAAATATGTCTCTGCTTTTTGATTGTTTTCTGACTAACCGAGTTAGAAATCGAGGCGGTTGTAGGACAAAATAGCGGAAAATGGGATGAACTTCTAAAATATTAAGTGCTGTTCCAAGCATGAAAATACCTACTGCTATCTGTAACACAACGCGCATCTGTAGTGAAAGTTGCAAAACTGACCCAAGCATTCCCAACAATACTCCTAAAATCGTGTAGGCTATCAATTTTGCCGTAATAAAAGATATAATTGTAAGCGCATTGCCTTTTTTCTTTACTTCTTCTTTAAGGCGTTCCTCCTCACGTTGTGCAATAGTAGTCGCCAAGAGTCCTCCCTGGACTGCCATACACGTCAGTCCTCCGGTAAAAAGACCAGTAAAGAAAATTGCAAGCAGGTTGTTTTCTCCCATAGTTTATCTATTTCTAGTATACCATGCTAGGTAAGCCGCACTGCCTTGAGGCGCAAAGAATTCGTAACCACAGAAATAGAACTGAGTGCCATAGCCATTGACGCAAAAATTGGATTAAGAAGTATTCCAGAAAATGGGTATAGAACTCCCATTGCTACGGGAATTAATATAACATTATAACCAAAAGCCCAAAATAGATTCATTTTTATAGTTCGCATGGTTTTTTGGGAGAGCTTTATTGTTTGCGAAACGCTTAACAAGTCTTTATTAATCAGCGTTATGTCTGCTGCTTCAATAGCTATATCTGTTCCCGTTCCCATCGCAATACCCACATCAGCGGCAGCGAGTGCCGGTGCGTCGTTGATACCATCGCCTACCATTGCAACAATTTTCCCTTCTTTTTGTATCTTACGAACTTCAGCCTCTTTTTGATCCGGCAATACTTGTGCAAGGACCCGCTTAATTCCTACCTGATCAGCAATTGCTTTTGCTGTTCTCTGGTTATCACCTGTAATCATCACTGCTTCAATACCAAGTCTTCTTATTGCTCCAACACCTGCTTTTGCTGAATTTTTTACTGTGTCTGAGACAGCAATAAGTCCAACAAGCTCCGCCTGTTTTTCATTTGCCATTCGGCCTGAGCTCAGGTCTTCGACTCCGAGGCTCAGACTCGAGGAGCCGAGGGCTTGCCCAACTGCAAGAAGCATAACTGTTTTCCCTTCATTTTCTAATCTCTCAATATCATCCCCAACTTGTTTTTGGATCTCTATTTTTTCCCTGTCCATTAACCTTCTATTCCCAAAGTATATTTGCTTGTTGTCTACTTCCCCTTCAACTCCATGACCGGCAATAGCTTTAAACTTTTCAGCTTTGCTTAAATTTAGCCTCTTATCTTCAGCTGCTTTTACAATTGATTCAGCTAATGAGTGCTCTGATCCTTTTTCAATTGAAGCAGCAAGGCGCAGTATGTCATCCTGAGAGAGCGAGGCGAACGAAGGATCTTCTCGTTTTCCACTGGGATTCTTCTCCCGCCAAGGCGGGATCAGAATGACATCTGTCACTTCTGGCTTGCCTTGCGTCAACGTTCCTGTTTTATCAAAAATTATAGTATTTACTTTATGTGCTGTTTCCAAACTTTCTGCATCTTTGATAAGAATTCCATGCGCAGCGCCAATACCAGTGCCTACCATTATCGCCGTAGGAGTAGCCAAACCCATTGCACATGGACATGCAATAATCAAAACTGCAACTGTATTTAAAAGTGCAAAAAGAAATGCCGGGTTTGGACCAAATACATACCAAACAACAAAGGTTGCAATTGCCAACATAATAACAATTGGCACAAAGTAAGAAGAAATTAAATCTGCTACTCTTTGGATTGGAGCCTTAGAACCTTGAGCCTCTTGAACAAGTTTGATAATCTGGAAAAGCATAGTTTCGCTGCCAACTTTTGTAGCTTTATAAGTAAAAGTCCCGGATTTATTTATTGTAGATCCAACAACGCTGTCCCCCTTAGCTTTATCAACCGGCATACTCTCTCCCGTAATCATTGACTCATCCACAGATGACTCACCATCATTAATAATCCCATCAACCGGAATTTTCTCACCCGGTCTAACTCTAATAACATCTCCAATTACAACCTCATTAATAGAAATATCCATCTCTTTGCCATCTCTTAAAACCCTGGCTGTTTTTGCCTGTAGACCAATTAACTTCTTAATAGCTTCAGATGTCCCCATCTTTGCTTTTGCCTCAAAATACCTGCCTAGTAAAATCAAACCAATAACAATGGTTGCCACATCAAAGTAAGGCATAGGCTCAACTCCCAAGCCTTGAATCAGTTGAGGAAAGACAGTAACAGCTACAGAATAGATATAAGCTGCTGTAGTACCTATAGCAACAAGAGTATCCATATTTGCAAGTCTATTTTTTAATGCCGGAATCGTAGCTTTATAAAAAGTAAGTCCAGGCCAAAATTGGACAATTGATGCCAAAATCATCTGAAGCCAAAAATTCTTCAATAATTCCGGGGCATAATTCATCAACCCTGGAAATCCTCCCCAAAAGATTAAAGCTCCGATAATCAAACTGACAGTTACTTTATTTCTTAATGCCTTGAGTTCTTTTTGTTTTTCCTCGCTTTGAACTTCCTCGCTTTTTTCCTCAAGTTCAAGCGTATAACCGGTCTTTGCTATAGAATCAACAAGCTGCGAAGGAGTACAGTTATCTGCATCGTATTTGACAGTTGCTTTTGCTGTTGCGAGATTAACCACAGCATCCAAAACGCCAGGAGTCTTTTTCAACGCACGCTCAGTTACCCTCACGCAAGAGGCACAATGCATACCTTTAATGGGAAAGGTTTTTTTAACTTCGCTCATACTATGTTTGTCATTCCCGCCAAAGCGGGAATCCATACAAAAAATTTTACGTCACCTAACCATAATTTTTCCATGGAACATATTCATACCGCAAGAGATTTCAAAAGTCCCGCTTTTTTTAGGTTTTACTACTATCGAAGTACTTTTATTCAAAGGTAAATATTTTCGTATCTTGAACTCAGGAATTACTACTTCCTCAAGACATGAGCTTTCGTCACGACGTATGAAATTAAGAATGGTTTGTTTATCCTTTGGGATGGAAATAACACCTGGTGAATACCCGCCTTTTACAGCAATATCCACCTGGCCTGAATTCACAGTTACGGCTTCCTCATCTTTTTTATGAAGGAAAAACCAATACACAAAACCGATACCAAAAATCCCAACAATAGTAACGAGAAGTTTATCTGGCTCCATAGACTATTTTCCTGTTCGTTTGAAGACTTCCATGACCTCTTTTATTGCTTCTTCCTGATTCCCTTTCCGTATAGCTTCTGCTGCACAGGTTTTTAGATGATTTTCCATAATGACATTGTCTGTTTCCTCCAATGCTTTTTGCACAGCGTGAGACTGATGTAAAACATCGATACAATAGTAACCTTTTTCTACCATTTCTTGCACTCTACGTAGGTGGCCCTGGGCTATTTTTAGACGATGGAGTACCTTTTCTTTGTGATCTTTTGGCTTAAACATATGTTGCAGATGATTTTACCCACAAATATCCCCTATAGGGGGATATTACCAGACCATTTCCTGAAATGTCAAGTATTTGTCAAGCAAATTTTTTACAAAGAGGGTATAGTAACGATAAAAAGAAATTATATGACGAAAAGCTATCATTACTATTTTACTACCACTAAGGAGCTTACTTATGGATCTACGAACCAACCAATCATACAGAAGGACTCCTGATTCTCTTACATTAACGGAAGAGGATGTTATCCTTGTCCAAAGAACTCACTGGTTCAGCCTCTTTGCCCCCTTCCTGGCAGTAATAATACTTACCAGTTTTGCCATAGCTAGTATTATTGGGTTATATATAATGCAGCTTCTAACACCCATATTGACTATAGAAGCCCTTCTTTTTATCCTTCTTTTAACCGGTAGCGGGATCTTAAAAATTTGTATTGATTGGTACTTTCACCTCTATGTTCTGACTACAAAACGGATTATGGAGGTGCAATTCACTCCTCTGTTTACCCAGGATATAAACGATATCTTGCTTGAACAAGTTAGGTGTACAGAGGTGGATGTTCGCATGCACGGAATACTCAACCAACTTCTTGATAAAGGAGACGTTGTCCTCACGTTTGACAGACCAACACACCAGGAAGAATTTAGTATCTTGGAAATTTCACATCCTCAGAGTATTTGCCGGTTTCTGGTAGACAAATTAAGCGTGGGGGGTTTTATGAGTGAATCACCTATTTGGTTTCGCTCTCAAAACGCGAAAAAAAGGCTGCGATTTAGCAGTGAAATCATTCCCAAAACATCGTTTGGAGGAATCTAATGAAAAACATAATAATACTTTTATTACAAATATTTTTGATGTTCGGTTTTTTATTTTTGGGAGTATACAACCTTTTATACATCCATGAGGTAAAAAAAGTAAAAAGCAATTTAAGGATTGACATGTCACCACTTATAGAAAAGGCATTATTTTTTATTACGCTTATTGCGTTTATCGGAGCCATTATGACATTACTTTTTCTTTTTTTCCGCTAAATTACATTGTTTCCTCTTGACAGATAGTAAAATGATTCCTACAATAACCCCTACAGCGTATGGCGACAAAAAAACCAGTACCTCAAAAAGAAGCCTCCAAAGATACCTCAGATGTTATTACTGTCCCTATTCCTACCATAAGCTCCCTTGGACAACATGCGACGCCAATCCTGATCATACTGCTGATTATTGCTGCCTTTCTTTTGGGAATGCTGACAACCAAGGTACAATACCTTGAGGGCCAAAAATCCTCATCCAACGTTTTAGGAACCCAACCACCCACAGGAACCAATCCTATACAACCGACTGCCATCCCCCAACGTGTAAATGTCGCACTGGGACATTTACCTGTTTTGGGCAATGAAAATGCAAAAGTTGAAGTGGTAGAGTTTGCAGATTTACAGTGTCTTTTCTGCAGAAAACTATGGAAGGAAACATTACCACAAATTAAAAAAGACTATGTAGACACAGGAAAAATTAAATTCTCATTCAGGCACTATCCGCTTTCTGAGATTCACCCGGCTGCTCAGGCAAGCGCGGAAGCTGCCGAATGCGCCAATGAACAGAATAAATTCTGGGAGTATCATGATAAAGTATATGAAGAACAAGCAAAAAAGGGAGACGGAACAATTTCCTACACGACAGACGATTTGGAAACATGGGCACAAGATATTGGGCTCGATACCGTGCAATTTAACAACTGCCTTGACAGCGGAAAATATGCGGCAAAAGTCCAGGAAGATCTAGATGCCGGACTGAAGGCTGGAGTAAATGGTACCCCAGCAACATTTGTAAACGGCGTACTGGTAACCGGTGCCTCACCATACTCAGTCTTTAAATCCCTTATTGATAAGGAACTGGCAAAATAA
>JACOXW010000018.1 GCA_016182205.1 Candidatus Levyibacteriota bacterium | reverse complement strand
GTTGGAGCACATAGGAACAGGGGAAAAATTAGAAGATTATGAAGTTTTTGGAAAAGAAGTAATTGCTCCTGCAGATGGGAAAATAATACAAGTAATAAACGGTGCAATAGATGTGCTTCCAGGCGAAAGAGATAGAGGGAATGGAGTGGGAAATATGATAATTACAGATTATGGAAATGGAGAATATGGATTACTTTGTCACCTAAAACATAATTCGATAAAAGTAAAGGTTGGGGATGAAATAAAACAAGGACAGGTAATTGGTTTGTGTGGAAATACTGGTAATACTTCTGAGCCTCATGTGCATTTTCACCTGCAAGATGGTCCATTTATGCATAACTCCAATGGATTGCCTGCACAATTTAGTAAAATTATTGTTGACGGTGAGCAAAAAGAAAGTTTCGAACCGATTAGAGGACAATATGTCGAAAATCCAATTTAATACCAAGCTATATACTGTTAACTCTTGGACCATTCTCAGACTACCCGAGAGTGCTTCCGCAAAACTCCCCTCAAGAGGCATGATCATGGTTTCTGGAACCTTGAATGGTGTTTCTTTTAAAACCTTGCTCGAACCGGATGGGAAATATGGACCGGGGTTAAAACCAAGTCATTGGTTCCGACCAGACAAAAAGTTGCTTGATGACGCTCACGCTTCGGCAGGAGATACTGTGCAAGTTTCGCTTGAACCGACTAAAGAATGGATAGAACCGGAAGTGCCTGAAGATGTAAAAAAAGCGTTGTCTTCTTCCCCCAAGGCCGAGGATTTATGGAAAGATATTACACCAAGTGCCCGTTGGGATTGGATCCGCTGGATACGCGCTGTCAAAACCGAAAAGACCCGTAAAAAGCATATTGAAGTTGCTCTCGACAAACTTAACAAAGGCATGAGGCGACCCTGCTGTTTTAACCGTAATTTGTGTTCCGAGCCGCGTGTTTCAAAAAATTGGGTTCTCCTTGCGCCGACGCAAGTTTGAAGAACTGTAATACATTCAAACATCGTTGGGTAGGTTAACCAGAGTCAAGTGTGATTTAGCATAAAGTCATGTACCGAAGCAGTCTTTTTTCTTATAACTACTTTTCCAAGATATACCAGTAAGAAAAACAATCCCAAAGCGAAAAAGATTTTTGTGAAGAATGGGATAGCATTTACTTGTTCTTTTTGCACTTGTGTTTGTGTTCCCAGGACTTCCTTCTTTACGGTTTTTTTCTTTTGTACTGTCAGTGAAGGATTAGATACTGCATTTTCTTTGGGAGCGGATGCTTGAGAATTTATAGGACTGAGTGGTGTAGGTGTTTTGGTAAGGGTCGGATTGGAATTTGACTTTAAGGTGTCTGCGATGAAAATTGCAGTAGGAGTAGGTGTTTTGGTGGGAGTTACTGTCGGTGTGGGCGTTACCGTGGGTTCAGCAGTAGGCGTGGGGGTGATTGTAGTCGATCCCGGTACTGTGCCTGAAAATATTTTTATCGGCCAAAAGGCTTTTGTGAGAGCCAAGACAGCATAGGATGTATCAAACGTGTCCCCTGGAGGAAAGATAGGTTGATATGGAAATGAGCCGTCAGATTGCTGCGCTGAGATAAGATACGCCTCTGCGTTAGTGAATTGACTTTCGGTGCTCATACCAAGTGCTGAAAGTGCCATCATGACCCAAGACGTTGTAGAGACATTTGATGTAGTATCCCAACTGGTTTTTGGGTCTGGGTCATAAGCAAACCCGCCATCACTGTTTTGGTGAGAAACGATATATGTTTTTGCGCTGTGGTGTTGGTGGCTAGTAATAAATGTTACTGTATCAGTAATGATTGCGCTTTCGGTACTTTCTTTACTTGCCAAAAGCGCGAGGAGACCAAAGACATCATCATTTACAGTCGTTGGATTTCCGATTTGATTACTGCTATATTTCTCTTTCAAACCGCTTACCAAGTCAACTCCCGAAAAATCATACGGGTTATAGTTTCCTGCGGTTACCGCAAGAATTCTTCGTGACCAGTCATTTGCCACGGATGTGGTGTTAGGTTGATTTTCTTCAAGGTATTGTAAAAGCGTTTTTCCCGTTGCTGTTTTTATAGTAGAAAGATCAATATTGTCTTTAGCAAATGTCATTGCTGCCCAGTCAGTGACCCCTGAAAATCCGTCAATCTGGCCGTCATCTTTTTGTTGCGTTTTCAAGTACAGTAGACCGTTATCAATTGCGCTTTGCGTTGAAACCGCAAACGCTTGGGATGGCGTAGCCAAGATAAGCCATGTAGTCAGTATAAAAATATATTTTTTCATTAGTTATATTTCCAGATAACAGTATTTCCCTTCCCCAGAATGTATTGAGAACAACCCATGGGCTTGGTCTCACTGTTAATCGAAAATGTCCAGTTATCAGAAAAACCGTTAATCTCTTTTACGTAGTCACTATTAAGCGGTGCGTCGTAATGCGTGATAGTGACAGACCGTATCTTCCCTTCATTTTTGGCGTCTGTCAGTATGGAGCAAGGAGTACTATTTTCCCGAAATTTCACGGTGAAGCTCCCATTTCCGTCAGGAGTAAAAAGTTCTACTGTAAATTCATCGCTTGTAGTGGGTATCGGTTGTGTAGGTTCAGCCGATTGGGGTACAGGTGTAGACGTGGGCAAAAGTATGGGAGAATTATTATTCGGAGGTGTAGGCGTTAAAGGATCGTTTTGTTTGTAGACAACTTTTTCAAAGGCAGCGGTAGGTGTCGGTGGAACTTTTTTTGTGAGGGCACCTTGGACTGATTCCGTTTTTTGCGGGCGGGATTTGACAGAAGGCTTTGAAAGTAGGAAGGATGCTCCAGCGAGTACAAAACACAAAAGAGAAATTAAAAGAATTGATTTAGATCCATGTCGATAATTTTTTTTGATTGTCATAAAAAAACTCCTCTGCTTTCGTGCAAAAGGAGGCTAAAAAACAAAAAACCTTTCCGTCGAGAAAGGTTATGCGTTTTACGCTTTAGGACTTTTGCTCGAAAGTCCAACGCAAGGATCAAAATAAAGGTTGGTTTTCTGGCTGTACAGTTACGGCATAGCCACGGACTTTCACCGTGATTCCCTCTTATGTCTTTGGACCGCCTTTATTACATCTTGTGTTGTAATTACCAACAATACTCTTCAGGTAGTAATCTTGTCAATATAACAAACTATATCAAGGTGTTTAGTGATGGATAAAAACGAAAATGATTATAATCAGTTCTCAACGGGGAATCGTATATCCAAGTGATTGAATTTGTTCCAGTTGTTGTTTGGTAAGTTTGGAAACATTCCCCTTTTTAATGTACAGGCATGAAGGTTTTTCTGAAAAATAAATTTGCTGATAATCAGTTTCTCTGTTTTTGGGAAGTGATTTGGCTCGCATGGTTTTTTCATCGCAGTCTCCATAGTAAAAATCAGGCGGGTATTTCCCAAACATCTCTGTTCTGGCATCGACATAGAGTTTTTGTGAAGGCATAAGGCCTGTGTAGAACTGGTATTTGTACGCGGATTTTATATCAGCCTGCCAGTAGATCATGTCATCTCGTGCTTCTACAAAGAGAGTATCGTCTTTTTTTGCCAGAGTTTTGACAACGGTCCCGGTCGCAAAATAGTGTCCGTAACCTACGGTAAATGCTTCTTCTCTATTTATTTTTTCTTTCATAAAAGATTTTGGGGAAAACACGCTAAAAAGAATAAGTACAATAAATAGGGTGATACCGATGGTTTTAAATCGTCTTGGTGAGGACATAATGAGTAAGTTTACAAAGGTTATAAAAAGTCCATACCATACCATCAGTCTGAATCCGTGGTAAAACATAGTTCCCGGCTGCACAAAACGTATACATGCAATGCCCAGAACAAAAAGAAAAAGGAAAAGTTCCTTATATTTTTTCCCAACAAGCGTTTGGTAAAAGGCAAAAGCGAAAAACAGAATTGAAAGATCAATTTCAATCTGGCCCAACATTGTCTTAGGAAATGATGTTAAGACAAATAAAGGATAGAAAAATATCTTGAGTATCCCTATGCCACCGGTTTGGTTCTCCCCTACTTCCTGGGAAACAAGTTGTTGATTTATAACGACAAGCTGTTGGTACATGTCTTTCAGTGAAAAAAAAGATATTGTGACTACTGTTAAGCCTGAGAGAATTCCCAGCGAAATTATCTGCATTTTTTTCTCAGCTTTCCAAATAAGCGCGGTAAACAAAACCAGTGCAAGCGGAATAAAAGGTTCTCTCATAAAGATGATAAACCAGACAAATAGTGCAGTCAGGACATATTCCCACCGATAAATTCGCTGTTTGGTTTGTTGATACCAGAGCAAGCACAGTATATAGACAAGCGGATATATGATAAAACTTTCTGCCAGAAAACGATCTCCAAACACATAAAACTTTGTGATTGCGAAAAGTAAAATAAAAAACAATACGGAAAACCTAAACCGCAGAAAAAGCCAGATTGAGAAAAAAAGCGACCATAAGAATACAACTACCCGATGATAAAGAAGCAGCTTATAGAGAGTTTCCGGATGAAAAAAATATTGAGTGAAAAAACTTACGTACGCCATTCCGAGCTGATGATTAAAGTAGAAATCTGTAAAAATCTTTTTCCCTTTCAAAATGAAAAATCCTCCTATGATATTGTTGCAGTCGTCAAAGCATCCAAATGCGCCAATGTGGGGAAGATAAAAGAAAAGAAAAAGAAAACTCAAAAAACCTGCTAAAAAAATACTTATGAATAAGTTAAGAAAAAAAGTGAAAAGGTTTTTTCTTTTGGGTGATAATTTGGTGAACCGTTGTTTTACTTCATGCAGTATCATGGGTTTTAGTATACGGGACTGTACTTTTTTCTTCAACATTGAAAATGACATGATTTGACATTATTTGTTATCTTGTTGTTCGAGTATTTTTCTCGTATGATGATGCTGTGATACTGCTCACACTGCTTAAAAAAATAGTTCGGATGTATGCATATTGGTTCATGAATTAATAGTATGGAACGAGTCATTCTACATATTGATTTTGACTCATTTTTCGCCAGTGTAGAACAGCATGATCACCCCCAGTTTCGTGGAAAGCCTATTGGCGTTACTGCTACAAACGGACGTACCTGCATTATTGCCTCTTCCCGTGAAGCCAAACAAAAGGGAGTAAAAACCGGAACACGCACATATGAGGCGATACGTCTTTGTCCGGGTATCCAATTTGTTCCGGCACACTTTTTACGGTATTGGGAGATAAGTCAATCATTTCTTCGCATTTGTAAAGACTATACGCCTTTTGTGGAAGTGTTTTCTATTGATGAGGTATTTATGGATGTAACACAAACGCACCATCTCTTTGGCGGTGTTGAGGGTATCGTTTCTCGTATTAAGACACGAATTGAAAAAGAAGTAGGAAGTGTCATTACTGTTTCCGTAGGACAATCTCACAATAAGCTTTTGGCGAAACTGGCTTCCGGTCTTGAAAAACCGAATGGCTACGTTACTATCGGTAAAAACGATATTGAAAAGATATATAAAAAAGCAACACTTACTGATATCTGCGGTATCGGAGAGCGTATAAAGGAAAGGTTATATAAACGGAGAATTTATACACTTTCTGACTTGAAACAAGCATCGCTTGCCTATTTGATAGCTGAATTCGGGCAAGTGGAAGGAAGATTTCTGAAAAATGTCGGTCGTGGCATTGATACCACGCCGGTTCTCCCCTACACTGCACCAGTAAGCGTAAAATCCGTAGGCAGAAATTATTGTCTACCCCAAAACACCTATAATCAGCGTCATATTCTTCAAAACGTATATGAGTTGTGCGAGGAGGTGGGCATAAAGCTTCGGAGACTTAAGAAAAAAGCCCGGACAGTAGGATTTTCACTTAGAGGAGAAAGATCCGAATATAGTCGGGTTACCATACATTTTTATATCAATGACGGAAAAGATATTTTTCTTCTTTGTCTTTTTCTCTATAAGCAGTGGCAGTGGAATAGATCATCTGACTTAAGACAACAAATGGTTCGGCAGATGTCCGTATGGGTAACCAATCTGCAGGATATTGCTTCTGTGCCTCTTTCTTTGTTTGATAATTCTATAAAAAAGGATCGTTTGCTGGAAACAGTAGATATGATTAATGAAAAATTTGGCGATCACACTATCAGAAACGGATTTCTTCTCTATGCAGATAAACTTACAACCGTTCCTAACGGATATATGGCAGATAAGTATGAACGAGCAAAGTTAGCAAAAACACTTATCTGATTATGAGGACTTCTCAACAAGAAATGTCGTTTCCGACATGACTTCATGTCTTTTTTCGGCAGAGAGTTGAAGGGCATTGAGGAGATTCGGATTTGTAAGAATATCCTTTACAAGGACAATACCGCTGGCAGCAAGAGTACTTTTGTGAGAGGTAGAAAGTGTTGTTAGGGCCGTAATAGGGATAAGACCTTCATTTTGGACTAAATCTCTAAGACTCTCCCCATGCGGATAGTCCCAGCTTATGATACGCATGTTGTTACACTCCGCATATGAAATAGCGTCTTGCGTTATTTTCGTATTGGTAATGAGCCATACTGCGGTAAATTGTTCTTTAGGTCTTACATCTTCAAATCGCGCATGTGTGTAAAGCGCTACATGGACGTTGGTTTTGGTACCGGGCATATTGTGAAATTTGGCTTCAATCATAATTTTTTCTCCGCCGGTGGGTGGGCCTTTTCTGGCAATAACATCTATTTCATGGGAAACACACTTTCCCAGAATGATTGACCTCACAGACGTTTCATAACCTTTCGTTTTTAATATATCAGCTATATAGTCCTCAAAAGGATACCCTGTAGGGCCAAGATCCATAATTGCTTGCTTGAGACTAAATTTCCCTACAGTATATGGATGGGGAGATGTTTTGAGAAATTCCTTTACGTGGTGGTAAATAGTGGAAGTCGGGATAGAATCGTAGAGTTTTTGTTTCACGTGGGAAATTACTTGTTCTTCAATCTCCTGTGGAATGCCGGCCCTTTGTATAGATGTCCGTAATTTCTCCTCGCTAAAAGGTTCTTCTATGCCTGTTGCTTTCAAAACATGGAGCATACTATTTAGTATACCAGTTTTAAAAAGCATTGGTAAATTCCAGAGTCTTTGATATACTAAGAACGGAGACTTTTAAAACAATTCACCTCTCCCGTCGGCGCCGCAGACTCCGAAAGAAGTCCAACGCATATGAATAAATTTATTGACCCTCAGTATTGGGATGAACTTGCTTCGGAGTTTTCCCTTTTTGACTTTTCTGCCTGGAAGCAGGGTATATATAATTTGTTTCCAGCATTTGGTTACAGAAACTACCGTTTATACTTTGTGGGACAGCTTATTTCTCTAAGCGGAACGTGGATGCAAATTGTAGCTCAAGGATGGTTGGTACTGCAGTTGACCCATTCGGCCTTTTATGTCGGCCTTATCTCAGCAATAACCATGCTGCCTGTATTACTTTTATCGCTCTTTGGCGGCGCCTTGGTGGATAGAATGTCAAAGAAGAAGATCCTTTTTGTAACACAGGGAGTGGCGATGATACTCGCATTTGTTTTGGGACTGTTAACGCTTTTTCACGCGATAAATTTTTTCATTGTCGCGATTCTTGCATTTCTTATCGGAGTAGTGAGTGCTGTTGATCGTCCAGCAAGGCAGGCTTTTGCTGTAGAACTGGTAAAACGTGAGGATCTGGCGTCAGCAATAGCGTTGAACTCGGCTATCTTTAACGGTGCCGGTGTTATAGGTCCTGGGATTGCCGGAATTCTTATCGCCCTTATCGGAACAGCAGGAACATTTCTTCTGAATGGATTTAGCTATATAGCAGTACTTATAGCGCTTTATTATATTCGTGTTTCTCCATACGTGTCTACCACCCACCCACATCCTTTTGAAGCAATTAAAGACGGTTTGACATATGCATTCGGGCACCCGCTTATAAAAAATCTTTTACTCCTTACTGCTGTAACTTCGGTATTTGGCTGGTCGTATTCAAGTATTATGCCTGTTTTGGCTCAAACCGTTTTCGGCCAGGGTGCGCAAGGTTTAGGATACGCATATTCTTCAGCCGGCTTGGGTGCCTTGGTAAGCTCGTTTATTATATCTATATTCGCAAAGAAAATATCCTATCGGAAGTTCGTCTTCGGAGGAAATGCGATTTTTTCTTTTGCATTGCTTCTGTTTTCTTTTTCCGTCAACTTTTCTATAGCTTTAATACTTCTTTTTTTCGTAGGCATGGGACTTATCTTACAGTTCTCTATGATTAACACGACGCTTCAGCATACGGTTGAAGATACAATACGGGGAAGGGTAATGAGTATATATACACTGATGTTTATGGGACTTTTGCCATTCGGCAGTTTTCTTATGGGAATGCTTGGGGAGCACTTTGGTTCCCAAATAGCAGTACGTATGGGTGCTGTTGTGGTAATCACAGCAGGAACGGTGCTCTTTTTCACTACCAGAAAAACTACTACCTGATTTTTCTAAAGACGACAAAGTTATCTTTCTGAATAAGCAACTGATAGTCATTATTGTTTTTTAATTGTTCTACCATATCCCTTTGTGCTTTGGGGGATGGTTGTGCAAAAGGATCATCGAGTAAAAACGCAACTACATCTGCATTTGCAATACCAACCGGAATCGTATAAATAAATTGCCGGTGTGACAGATGTGCTCCTAGGTTATTGGTAGCAGCGATACTGTCTGTAGCAGGTATTTCTCCCAGAGTTGAATTGATAATTTCTCTGTTTGTTTCTGCTTTGGTGAACATAGTAATATTTGGATTTTTCGCACCGGGTAATGGGCCGAAGGTATAAGCTGAGAAAAGTGTCATAGAGAAAAGATATGTGCTTATTAAGACGGCTGGAATTTTTACCTTTAAAAGCAGATAAGAACTGCCGTAAATGGATGAGATAAATAGGAAAGGGGTAATTGTAGCTGTGTATTGGTAATAAATTTGGTGAAAATTACCATTGGAACTCAAAAGATTAATAAGCAAGTCAGGTGCAGCAAATACTAAGAGGAACGGTGCGAAAAATGGTATATATCCAAGCGGCTTTAAGAGTTGGTTAAGATAAGATAACTGCGCCGGTTGAATAATAGTTTTTATAATCTTGTCTGGAGAAAAAATCATGCTTTTTATCACGGAAGACGGCGAATCGCCAAAGTCTGAATAGTAAGAAAGAGCAAAGTGCTCCCCTCCCCTTGCATTGGGAATAACGTACCACAATAATAGATAAAAAATACTTATTGATACAATAAATACAAAAGCTCCTTTCAGTTTCTGTTTTTGTATCAGAGCAATATAACCGCCCAACAATGCAATGATTAACCACACGTGTTCTTTTGTTAATCCGGCAAGAATCGCGAATAAGAAAAACCACCAGTATTTTTTCGATAAAATAAAATAAAACGCACCCAATAAAAATGGTACTGCTAAGGCAACTGCATGGAAGTCGTACAAATTGATGTATTGCACACTAGGATTTAGTAGATACGCAACTGCCAAAACGGTCGAAAGGCCTCTATTATTCAGAATTTTTCTTCCGATTAGATAGATGAAAAGTGCCCCGCATGAAAGCGCGATTGTTTGAAGAAGAAGCAGCATTTTAGGATGTGACCAAAGATAATAGAACGGAGTCAGAAGAATAAGTATGAAATCAGCATGAAAAGCAAGTCGTGAAAGGACATTGGTACCGTCGGGATTTGTAAGCTGAAAAATTCGTCCATTTGAAGTATTCCATACAGTCTGGTCCATATTACCAAGATCAAATCTGCCGGTATAGAAATTATCGAAACGAAGAAAGCTAGCAAGTGTGAAATATAGAATATATAAAAGCAGGGTAAGGAGTAAAACTGTTTCTGGTGAATATTTACTGATTAGCGTCTCTGTCTTTGCAAGAAATTTATTTTTTGTTTTGTACCACAGATATGCAAGTACTATGGCTAAAAGCTCTGAGAAAATAAAGATAAGACGCGCAAAAATTGCAAAAATACTCGCTTGCGTGCTGTTTTGCACGAATTTCGTTAGCCCTACAATAAGCGCTGCTTCCCGAACTCCAAGTCCCATGGGAGTGATAAAAGATAAATAACCGATAAAGAAGGAGATAATGAAAAATCCCGAAAACTGAAGGATATAAGTAGGATTAAGATAGGTAACTGCACCGATACCAAGGTATGTACCCAGTCCGAAAAGGAAAAAAGAAAAAACAGACACAAGTAATTGGATCGTATTAACTGTAGGAGAAAATTGAGGAAGGATGAAGCGAAAATATTTTTTCTCTGAAAATGGCAAATATCGAATTACCACTCTTCCGTAAATATAACATCCAACAAGCAGTATACAGAATAAATAGATAAGAGGATACAGAAAAGAAAGGTAAGAAAAGACAGGAAAGAACATAGGCACAATAGAAGGTATTGCCAGAACGCTTGCTACAAGCCCTCCAAGAAGCATAAGTTGCGCTTCTGTAAAGAGGGCGCGTATAAGTACCTCCTTGGTAATTTCTTTTTTCGAAAATAAAAAACTTCTGGACAAAAAAGACCAAATGTTTCCCGGAACATAACGTTTTAGTTCAGAAATGCTCCATAAAAATGCAACTTCTTTAAACGGAATATCTTTTCCAAACCAAAGCAGAATATGTTTCCAAATATAGCTTCGCAAGAAAAAATAGACAACAAAAGAGACGACACTTCCCAAAAGCATCGGCATATTTGGTTTAAGGGTAAACACGTCGGTGATATGAGCCGAGGTAAGTCTAAGAATAAAAAAGATTGCAAGAATAGATAACGGCCATCCGATAATAAATTGTACAAGTGATACAAACGACGGCTTCATGTATAAATACTATACCAAACTTAGTTTGATCCCGTAGGAGTAGGTGTTGGTGACATGGTGGGAGTTATTGTCGGTGTAGGCGTGGGTTGTATACTGGACTTATAGGTAAAATTTCGAGTAAGAAATTTTTCTTTTCCGCTGATAAGGCTTTTAACCCTTAATTCAAATTTCACATCGCCTGAGGACATATTATAAAGAGCAATTGACTTATCGTCGTAATCCGACCAGGAACCGTTATTGATTCTATATGACCATACAACCGCGCAATACCCTTCAGATGTATAATTTATATCGATATTAAGCGGGTTGTCGCTCACGGTATCGGTTTCATGAGGATAAGAGATGTCAATCGGTCCGATATCAGGTTTACACTGAGGAGTATCTTTTTTTTCTTCTTTTATCGTGGGTGGAAGAGAAATTATAATTTCGTTCTTTTTTGACGTAGCTTCTTCTTCAGCTTTATTTTTGGCATTGAGATTATTTACATTTACAAGAATTACGGTTAACAAAACCGGAATAGAAAGCAGCGCGGTGATAAATTCTACATGACTTTTCTTCGGGTGAATACCGGATAAGTACCGTTTAGCCTTATGGAATAGATTTTTCATAAACCAGCTTCTATTTTAGCAAATTTTTATTTGAATTCAAAACTTGCCTCTGCTAGAATAGAAACGCGCGCCTGTAGCTCAGTGGATTAGAGCATCTCGCTTCGGACGAGAGGGTCGGGGGTTCAAGTCCCTCCAGGCGTACTGAAAAATCTCGCGAGATTTTTAGTACAAATACGTGTAGTTTGAAATAACCGTACTATGAATTGGTACCTTTATATAGTTAAATGTAGAGATAGTTCTTTATATACTGGTATAACAACAAATATTGAACGTAGAATTCAGGAGCACAATACTAAAATGGGAGCGAAGTCCTTGCTAGGAAAACTCCCGGTCGTTTTTCTTTATAAAGAGATATTTTCAAATCAGAAAGACGCAGCACGTAGAGAAAGGGAGATTAAAGGTTGGACAAGAAAGAAGAAGCTAGGATTGATATCTTATGCTACTTGAAGTATAACTTAATGTTACATAAAGTAAGATTCGGGTTTATCCTGAATGAACAAAGTGAAGGGCCGATAGCTCAACGGTAGAGCAAAGGACTCTTAATCCTTAGGTTCAGGGTTCGAATCCCTGTCGGCTCACACTTCGGCAAGCTCAGTGTTCACAAAGACCACAAATTTTATGTTGGTTTTACCACCAAATCTTAAAAATCGTTTAAGAAAGCACGCTCAAAGCTTAGTCATTTCTACCCGTAGTCGACGGCAGCTTAAGCTAATAAATAAACTATTTTCTGCGGAATTGTGGGTTTAGCTGGACATTCTGGGCGGTAACAGTGCCATCGGAGTTTTCAATTCCAAAAACAGCAACTTTCTCACCAGTCTTTAAATCAGATTTTGATCCTTCTGCCGACTTACTAAACGTAGTT
The DNA here is from genome assembly GCA_016182205.1 of Candidatus Levyibacteriota bacterium. Lineage (GTDB taxonomy): Bacteria > Patescibacteriota > Microgenomatia > Levybacterales > UBA12049 > JACOXW01. The sequence goes on along the minus strand of JACOXW010000018.1, from coordinate 1,705 downwards.
GTATCATTTAACAAAACAATTTTACTGCTGCCGTCTTGTAATTTGACAGTAATACTTTTATCGTCAGAGCTGATTATCTCTCCATTAACTGGTCGTACTCCTTGGGTTCTTTGCTCAAAGTTACCATTTCTTGCTCCCTGAAAGTTTCCAAAACGTCCTGCTGGACTTTTTGACTCTTGATATTTCATGCCGGCGAAAAATCCACCAGCCCCAACCACTAAAGCAACCACAATAATAATCGCAATCATATTATTTTTCATAAAATTCACCTCCCCCCAAATTTTTTATTCATATCTTAATGCTTCAATGGGTTGCAGATTGGCGGCTCTACTTGCCGGGTACCAGCCAAAAAGTATGCCTATGCCTGCTGATACTGCAAATGCCAAAAGTATCGAGCTTGGACTGACTACAAAGGGTGAATTTGTAAAATTGGTGATAACAAAAGATGCTAAAATTCCCGCTCCGATCCCAATAATTCCGCCTGCGAAAGTAATGATTATAGATTCTATTAAAAACTGTGTAATAATAATTTTTTTCTTTGCTCCCAGTGCTTTTCGAAGCCCTATTTCTCTTGTCCTCTCCGTAACAGTAACAAGCATAATATTCATAATTCCAATTCCTCCAACCAAAAGTGAAATAGCTGCTATTCCTGCCAAAAGTGACGTAAAGGTAGCGGTTGACTGATTAACAGTATTCAAAATATCCTGTTGGTTAAAGATGGAGAAGTCTGCTTGAGTTGGATCATTAAGTTTATGTTTTGCAAGAAGTAAATATCCGACTTCGTTTTGGGCATCTACCATTACTTCTGGACTTTTTGCCTCAAGCGCTATTGACGTTAAATAATCTGAACCAAATAGCTGTTTTTGTGCTATAGTCAAAGGCACCCAAACAATATCATCCTGATTTTCATATCCGCTGTATAAGTAATTTTTCTGCACTAATTCAAAAGTCATTTTAAGCCACCCGGGATAAGAAGTCGGATCCTGACAATATGTAATCCATTCAGCTCGCGGTACAATCAAAAACCTACCATTGTAATCACTAATGTCCTTTAGCCAAATTCTTTTTAATCTTAAAGATCGATCGTACCACTCAAAATAATTAACAAAATAACCATATTGGAATAAATTGGCATCATAGTAGTAACTTGCTGAAAATCCGGAAATGACTAGTAACCGCTCGTCTTTATTGGCGTGTTGCCCTACAAATTCTACCGTTCGCGCGTTTTTTTGAGGAAACCTGTTAAATGCGATTTGAGAAAATTCGTACCAGTTTTTTGCAATAAATAAGGAGACAAGACAGCCGAGAACTACAACAAAACCAGCGCTTATTAAACGCCTTTTGCCTTCAATAATATTGTAAATGTTAAGCGTCAATGCAGACGCTAAAAGCCAAGAAGCAAATAGATAATAAGGAGCCATGTGAATAAGCTCATTTAATCTTAATCGCAATCCAAATAAAAATATTATTGAAAAAATCGCCAATGCGGGCCTTTTTGTCAGAAGAAAAGTAAGTATTCCTGAGATAGTAAAAAGCGCAATAAACATTTCGAAAGTAAAGAAATTGTTGTAAAGGTCATTAAAAATTACTAAAAGATAATTAAAATACCCATTGGGATAAGATGATATTGGGATGATGTATTTTGAGGCTTTTAAAAATGTTACAAGTGCAGGTCCTTGTTTTTCAAACAGAAAAAAAAAATGAT
>JACOXW010000026.1 GCA_016182205.1 Candidatus Levyibacteriota bacterium | reverse complement strand
CTTGGCGGCAGGGGAACTTTTTATTGTCCCGCCTGCCAGCGCTAGCGCGTAGCACCCGCCTGCATCGACTTGCAATGTCGGGTAGGTTGCGGGCAGTCAAAATGTCAGAATTAACTCTTGCGTTGGAGAATATTTAGTGCTACCATTCTTATCTAGTGCTGAGCATTGCCGAAGTACTAGTTTTTTTTGGCTTAGTAAAAAAATATGGGTAGTACATACGAAGACAAGATCGTCATGTCCATTGGAGGATCGCTTGTTGTCCCAAACGGCGGGATTAATACAGCGTTTCTTTCTAAATTGAACACCTTTGTCAGAAAGCAACTGTCGAATCACAAAAATCGACAGTTTTTTTTGGAGGTAGGGGGCGGTTCTACTGCCAGGCATTACCGAGATGCTGGGAGAGATGTTCTGGGTCATGAACTCTCACGAGATGATTTGGATTACTTAGGAATTCATGCCACAAAGCTTAACGCACATTTGGTCAGAACAATTTTTCGGGATATCGCACATCCGTATATCATCAAACATTATGAAATCATTAGGAAAGCAGAGGAAAGAGTAGTTGTAGCAGCAGGGTGGAAGCCTGGATGGTCCACAGATTATTGCGCGGTACTTTTGTGTGAGGATTATGGTGTCAAGACTGTGATCAATTTGAGCAATATTGACCAGGTCTACACAGAAGATCCACGAAAAAATCCTGATGCCAAGTCATACGATCATATTTCCTGGGAAGAATTCCGAAAAATTGTAGGGGACGAGTGGGTTCCTGGCATGAACGCGCCATTTGATCCAATCGCCGCAAAAAAAGCCCAAGAGCTTGGGATAAAAGTCGTTGTCTTAAATGGTGAAAATATCGAAAATCTTGAAAATTTTCTTGACGGAAAACCATTCGTTGGCACAACGATAGGATAATGTTTTTACAGTCTCTTTCTCTTCAAAACTTCCGAAACTATAAGAAATCGTCCTTCACGTTTGATCCTTTTGTAACAATCATTGTGGGTCCAAATACGTCCGGAAAAAGCAATCTTTTGGAGGCAATAACATTTCTTTCAAAAGGAAAAAGCAAAAGAGCAGAAAAAGATTTACAAGCAGTAACATTTGGCAAAGAGTTAGCACGGGTAAAAGGAATCGTTGGCGAGAAAGAACTTGAGGTGATACTCACACAGGGGACTGTTGCCGGTATTCCGGCGCCTCTTCACAAGTTCCTTGTGAACGGTGTTGCAAAACGCAGAGTCGATTTCGCAGCTTTTTTACCCACAATTCTTTTCTCCCCGGCAGATTTGGATATGATTATAGGCGGACCGGGACTGCGAAGGGATTTTTTGGATGACGTATTAGAACAAGTTGACCGTGAATACAGATTTGCGCTTACTTCTTATATAAAAGCATTGCGCCAACGGAATGCACTTTTGCAACAGGTACTCAAAACCGGTATCAGAAACAACAAGCAATTTGAGTACTGGGATGCCCTTCTTATCACCCATGGAACAACAATAACGAAAGCGCGTGAAGACTTTATCTTGTTTATCAATACATTTGAAAAGACCATTTTTCCTCTTTCTGTATCCTATGAAAGCAGTATTATGTCTTCTGAGAGACTTTTGCAGTATAGAGATGCGGAAGTTGCTCTAGGCGCAACATTGGTTGGACCGCAAAGAGATGATTTTCGTATCTTTATGACAGGTAAAATGGATATAAAAGCATTTGGATCTAGGGGACAACAACGACTGGCGGTTTTACAGTTAAAACTTTTACAACTTACGTTTGTTAGGGAACACCTCGGAGAAAAACCATTGCTTCTTCTGGATGATATTTTTTCAGAGCTTGATAGTGGACATATCCATTTGGTGCAGGATATGATAGGTAGTCAACAAACAATTTTGACCACAACTCATGAGGAGTTCATAAGCCAACAAATTTTTAATGAAAAAGCTATAATACACTTACAAGTATCATGAATACACTAAGAAAAGTACTTTTGATTAGTGACGCTTTCTATTTGCTCTCAGGCGGATTACTCGGTCCTATTTACGCGTTATTTGTCACAAAAATTGGGGGAGATCTGCTCGATGCCAGCTCTGCTTTCGCACTCTTTATGCTAACTGCCGGAATCGTTACGTTTCTTTTGAGTATTTGGGAGGATAAGTCCAAACATCGGCGCAAATTTGTGATTATTGGGTATGGCATTGGTATGCTGGGGGCTATCGGTTATTTATTTGTTAACTCTACAATGACGCTTTTTATCGTACAAATTATCTTGGGACTAGCAGTATCAGTTAAGGATCCAGCTTATGACGCGTTATTTTCCAACTCGCAAAAACATCTTGCTCTTGCGTGGGGGGAGTGGGAAACAGTTGATTACTTTGCGCTTTCGGGAGGGGCATTTTTTGGCGGTCTTATTGCTCAATACCTTGGATTCCAGGTCCTGCTTTTCTGTATGGCGTTTTTGTCTGTCGTCTCCTTTATAACATCTATGTATCTTCTGCGTCTAAAAGAGAAAGATTTATGAACACTTTTGATACAAAACTTCTGAAAAAACTATATACACCTCCTTCAGATTCACATAAAGGGCAAAACGGAAAAGTGATGGTAATCGGCGGATCACACCTTTTTCATGCCGCGTCACTTTGGGCATTAAAAATAGCTTCAAGAATTGTTGATATGACGTTTTATGCGTCAGTGCCAGAAAACAATGAAATAGTAAAAGCTGCAAAAGAAGAATTTCGAGACGGAATCGTGGTCCCAAGAGGGAAAATGGATGATTACATACATGAAGCCGAAGCGATTCTAATAGGGCCCGGATTGCCAAGAAAAGAAGGATGGGAAAGAGGCGATGATGATACGAAAGAGTTGACGGAAACTCTTTTGAGAAAATATCCCCAAAAACAATGGGTTATAGATGGAGGAAGCCTTCAAGTTATAAATCCCGCTTTAATTCCTGTTAATGCAATACTTACTCCACACCTCAAAGAGTTTCAACAACTCTTTAATTTCCAATTTCCAATTTCCAATTTCCAATCAAATCCCAATGAACAAATTAATCAATTGCAAAACAAAACGATTGAAATGGCACGAAAATATAACTGTATCATTTTATTGAAAGGGCAGACGGATATTGTTTGTTCGCCAGATCGTTGTGTTCGAGTAGAAGGGGGAAATGCTGGGATGACAAAAGGGGGAACAGGAGATGTCTTAGCAGGACTTGTCGCAGCACTCGCAGCAAAAAATGAGCCATTTCTGGCCGCGCTTACTGGAAGTTATATCAATAAAAAAGCAGGTGAAGCGCTTTTTGATAGGATGGGATATTACTTTAATGCTTCTGATCTGGTTGACCAGATACCAATGACAATGAAAACACTTCTTTCAACATGAATTATCCTCAAGGCGGATATAAGTATACTGGGATTATAATTCTTGGAATTTTATACATACTCTTTCTTTTTTTACTTCGGTATTTTTTGGGAGACCCATCGGAAATTTTTGAAAAAATAAAACACTTTTATGTTTCGTATGGTTATCCAATGATTTTTGTCGGTGCTATACTCGAGGCGACTTTTCCGGTAGGGTTGTATGTTCCCGGATCAACGGTGATTCTTTTTGGGTCCGCACTTTCCCGAAGTGGTGGATTGCAATTTCCCATTGTATATATTCTGGCTGTTACAGGACTTTTGCTTGGATATACGTTGAATTACTTTGTGGGCAGATATGGAATCTATCGCGTCGTTTCGCGATTCGGATTGGAGATGGGTATTGAAGAGGCAAAAAAGAGACTTAAGAAGCATGGAAAAAAAGCCATACTTATCGGTTACTTCCATCCCGGGAGTGCATCGTTACTTTCAACAGCGGCGGGAGTAGTGCACCTTACGCTTTCTGAGTTCTTTCTCTTAAGTCTTATCGGGCAAAGTCTTTGGGCATTGTTATGGGGAGGACTGGCATATTTCTTTGGGATGATAATAATAGAGTTACTTCTTAAGTATTTTGGGTATATTGCGATGTTTCTTATCGTAATATGGGTTTTTCGTAAATTATAAAACTACCGTTCTACTCTCTCTTTCAGTTTGGAAAGTTGGATCGTTACAAGCACTGCAAAAACAGTAACAATTATTGCATACAAAAGAAGTGATATCAGACCGCTTTGGTTTGGGAGCCATGTTGTGACATATTCTTTTACGAATTCCTGAATAACCGTATTCCATGCTAATGCCGCTACCAAGCCAAAACCGGATGTTGCAAGTGTTAACATTTGTCCCACTATTTCAATATGAAGCTTTTTCTGTTGCTGGAGGGTTCTTTCTTTCGATGCCATAGAAGTAATTATAGCACAAGAATTGTTGACTTTTTTCGGGAATTATGAGGTAATTGGAGAGATTAATATGTATTCTCCACGGTATACCATTACTAATACAATTCTTCGCTATATTGGTACAATTGAGGCTGCAAGAGAGGTAATCGATACCGCACCGCTTTTACCGTATTACGAAAAAGAATTTCAGCGGAATGCTTTGGTTCGCTCCGTACACTTTGGTACGCATATTGAGGGAAATGAGCTTAATTTAACTGATGCTGAAAAAGCGATGTTTGGTGAAGAAGTGATAGCCAGGGACAGAGATGTTCAGGAAGTTATCAACTATCGCAAGGTGATGGAATATATTGGAGAATTCAGAATTCAGAGTTCAGAGTTCAGAATTAATGAAGATTTGCTTGCTCACTTGCATGCATTGACAGTTGCAAAGCTTTTGGAAAACGAGCGCGTTGGAAAATATAGAACTACACAGGTAGTTGTTAAAAACAGCCAAAGCGGTGAGGTTTCATTTCGTCCACCAGAAGCTGTAGAAGTGCGTTTTCAAATGCAGGAGCTTGAGGATTTCATCAACTCAGAAAAAGATATACATCCAGTCCTCAAAAGCGGCATTGTGCACTTTGAGTTTGTTCGCATTCATCCTTTCGTTGATGGTAATGGCCGGGTTGCCAGAGCATTGTCTACGCTTATTCTTTTCCAAGAAGGATATGATATAAGGAAATTTTTTTCTCTTGAGGAATATTTTGATACGAATGCGCCTCGATACTATGAAGCATTACAAAGTGTCGGGAAACGAAGTGGAGATATGACGTTGTGGCTTGAGTATTTTACCGAAGGGTTGGCAATTGAGTTGTCAAGGATAAAAAACCAGGTAGAGCGTATTTCAGTTGATGGAAAATTAAAACAAAAATTAGGAGGAAAGCCTCTACTTTTAACCGATCGACAGCTTAAGATAATCTGAGGACACAATTCTAAATGAATTGAAGGGGCTGCTTACTTCAGGTATAATCCGAAAAACAGGCAAAACAAAGGGAGCCAAGTATATAATGGCCTAAAGTTTATTTCCTTATATCCTTCTCCCTTGATGGGAGAAGGTGAGGATGAGGGTGAAAAAGACAGTAGAAAAAATTAACTTTGCTCGGAGTTTGCGAGTACATCAAACAGATGTAGAAAAACTTTTGTGGGCAAAGCTACGAGACAAGAGATTTATGGGAATAAAATTTCGAAGGCAACAGGTAATAGGTTCATATATTGTGGATTTTGTTAGCTTTAAAAATAAGCTAATTATTGAACTTGACGGAGGACAACACAATAGTGAATTAGGAAAAAGAAAGGATGTAGTAAGAACAGAATGGTTGAGCAATGAGGGTTTTCACATTTTGCGATTTTGGAATAAAGAATTACTTGAAAACATTGAGGGGGCTTTAACAATGATTCAAGATGCTTTGAGTAACCCCTCACCCAACCCTCTCCCACAAAGGGGAGAGGGTTATAAGGAAGGAACTATTTTATGACATTTTCACAACTTGCAGTTTATTTTGAGAAGCTGGAAGCGACATCATCTCGTTTGAGTCTGATTGAAATTCTCTCAGATTTATTTAAGCATTCTCACAAAGATGAGATAGAAAAAATCGTGTATCTGTTGCAAGGAAGGGTTGCGCCATTCTTTTCTCCGGTTGAAATCGGTATGGCGGATAAGATGGTGGCAGAAAGTATCGCTCAGGCATTTGGAATCTCAAAAGAAGAAGTGATAAAAGAAAATAACAAAAAAGGAGATTTGGGTCTGGTCGCTTTTGAACTGGCAAAACATAAAAGACATAAAGGAAAACAGGAGGAGCTGTCGGTTTCCTCTGTATTTGAAAGCATAAAATCAATCGCTGGGACGGGAGGAGTAGGTAGTGTTGAGAAAAAAATCACAGCACTAAAAGAACTTTTGGAACATATGGATGAAGTATCCAGCAAACACTTGGTCAGAATTCCTCTTGGCAATACTCGGCTTGGGATTGGTGATCCAACGGTTTTGGACGGATTAGCAACCGCAAAACTGGGCGATAAGACCAATCGAAAGCTTTTGGAAAAAGCATATAACGAAACATCAGATTTAGGTCTTATTGCAAAAACTCTCTGGAGCGGGGGTTTGGACGCAGTTAAAAAACTAACAGTTACTGTGGGAAGACCGATAAGGTCAGAACTTTGTGAAAGACTTCCAAATCCCACAAAAGTTTTTGAGAAAATGGCTACCCCTCACCCCGAACCCTCTCCCACAAGGGGAGAGGGATATATGGTAGGCGTACATTGTACGCCAAAATATGATGGTTTCAGAGTACAGATTCACAAAAATGGTGATCATGTCACTATGTTCTCGAGAAATTTAGAAAATATGACGCATATGTTCCCGGAGATTATCGAAGGAACCTTAAGACAAGTTAAAGCAAAAACAGTCATTTTGGATAGTGAAGCGCTTGCATACCAGCCCGAATCTGAAGAATTTTTACCATTCCAAGAAACAACAAAAAGACGCAGAAAACACAATATCGAAGAAATGGCAAAGCAATTGCCTTTGAAAACATTTGTTTTCGATATTCTTTATTGTGACGGTAAATCACTACTGGATACACCACTCATTCAGCGCACTGAAATTTTGAAAAAGGCGATTTCCGGTGATGAGATTTTGATTCCTGCCCCAGGACAGATTTTGGATAAACCAGAACAATTACAAATTTTATTAGACGACTCAATTTCAAAAGGACTTGAAGGTGTTGTAGTCAAGCGTTTGGACTCCAAGTATGAGGCGGGGGGAAGAAATTTCAATTGGGTAAAGCTCAAAAGGCATAGCGCAGGAGAGCTGCAGGATACTGTAGATTGTGTTATTTTGGGCTATATTTATGGCCGGGGGAAGAGAACTGAATTTGGTGCAGGTTCTTTGCTCGTTGGTTTGTATGATAAAGAGAAAGATGAATTTGTGACAGTTACAAAAATTGGCACAGGTCTCTCAGATGATGAGTGGCGGGAAATTCATAAAAGAGCAGACAAGATAAAAGTTGATCACAAACCAGCCCGAGTAAATGCAATTATTGAGCCGTCTGTATGGATAAAGCCAGAAATTGTGATTGAAGTGTTGGCTGACGAGATAACCCGTTCACCAATTCATACTGCTGGGATGGAAATAAAGCCAAAGGTAGAGAAAGTAGACAGACAATTAGGTTACGCACTCCGATTTCCACGGCTTGTGAGATTTCGTGAGGCGGATAAGCGACCAGAGGATGCAACAAGTGTTTCGGAGTTAGTGAAAATGTATCGGGAGCAGGGCAGGAAAGTATAGGAACGTGATAATATAGTATATATGCGTTTTATTATCGGGTTTCTTGTTATCGTTCTTGTCTCAGCAACACTTTTTACTGTTACGACGAATAGAGGGACTCCCGGGACTTCTTCTCAAACCGTTACTACTGTAAATACTACCGTTACACCGCTTCCTACGTCATCTGCGCCCAAAACACTTTCTATCGGTTATATTGCCCTTGCTCCGCCTAAAGCACCCCAGCTTTTACAGGTAGTACCTAGTTGTATCGGTACAAAGTCCAGCATTTCACTTACCTTCAGTTCTGTGGCAAATACCACAGGTCTTATTCTTTATCGGGATGAAGCAGAACTTGCTCATACCCAAACAACAACCTTTACTGATAGCGGACAAGGATTATCTCCAAATCTTTTAGAGGCAGGAAAAGAGTATTGTTACGCAGTTCGTGCAAGTGCTCAGGATCCAAATCCCAAGATAGGGACAGTTCTTTCACAAAACTCCAATATTTTATGTGTACACGCACCAAATTGCTCAGGAATTGCGATATCAGGGATTCCAACCCCATTTGGTCAACCCACTCCTACTCCCACTTCATCTATACCAACGCCAACCCGTATCCCCATTGCCACTCCGACTCCCACACAGCCAGTCGGAACTCCGACTCCCACTCCTGATTCCAGGTGTCAATCAAGTGTAACGTATCAGGGGAAGCCGGTTGTGAATGTGAGGAAGTTCGGTAGTGACGGTGCCGCAATCCAGGCAGCGATCGATTGTTTCAAAGCAACCAATGGAGGAGGATCCGTCTTTATTCCTTCAGGGACATACAGTATTAGTAAAAAAATAGGTATTTATTCCAATATGACAGTATTTGGGGACGGAATTGATCAAACAATTCTTCTGGCTACTGCAACATTTAAGGACACTATGATGGGAAATGATAGTAGTCGTGGGCAACAAAACGTTGCGATACGGGATTTAACCCTCAACGGTGGGCTCAGTGCTCAAGCGGACAGGCAACAAGGACATGATGGTATTAGGCTTAGAGATCTTGTTGGCGGATATATCTATAACATAAAAGTTACTCAATTTGGTGAGCATGGTATCTGGCTTAGTTATAAACCCACGAGTGATGCGTTAGGATATAAAGCAGTCTTTGATTTCCGAGTGTCAAAATGTCAGTCAACACGCAATAAGGGAATGCAAATATGGCTTGATGCAGGGGAGAGAAATGTTGTAGATAACTGTATTGCAAGCGCAGAGGGTGATGCCAACGGTATCGGTCTTGAAATCGGAATTGATGGAAAATTATCAAATAACCTCGTTGTTTCAAATGATGTACAAAGAAACGGGCACGGTATTTCTTTGACTGCAGGCAATGATTTTAATTATGAACCAGGGTGGGTGAATTCTAATAATATTGTTTGCTATAATACGGTGAAAAATAATTTAGGGCCTGGTATTTGGGACCAACACGGAAAAGATAATGTCTACATAGGAAATATTATTAGTAATAATAACAATAACGATGGTCATAAAGATGTCATAAACGTTAACAGCTTTGGGTATGAAGAAAAACTGCCTCCGGCGACCGATGCTCGTTGTAATATTCCTTCAAGTTATGCTATTCCTGCTGTTCCTCCAAAACCGGCTGTACTGGGTGTTAATACTTCGGGTACCTCAAAGGAGGAGGGAAGCTTCATAAACAATTTTTTTAATCTGATCAGGTCGTTTTTTTAGATTTGAGTATCGTCGATCTCAGCCAGTGATATCAGTTCTTCACTCATCGCTTTTACAGTAAATCGCCTTAAGTATTCATCAGCGATTTTTCGTTGTCCTAAGATATTTGGGTGCATACCAGAGAAGTCATCTGGTCCCAAAAGGTCAAATATATTCAGAAAATGAAGAGGAACGACAACGGCGCTTTTTGCTTGTAGTTTTTCCTGTACACGGACCATGACATTGTTGAGTAAAATTGATAGACTAGAGGCCAATGCTTCACGTTCTCTGTATCCATGAATCGGAATAACAGTATCGTCTGATAGCACCGCAGCCTGGGAAAAACGCATATTCGGAAGGCCTTGAATGACAATTTGTTGTACATTGATTGTTGGTCGTAAATTCAAAAGAGCTATTACTACTTGTTCAAACGTTTCTTCATAGGAAACAGTTCCAGCAAGTATTTTCCTTGCTAAATCTACCAGTTTTGCCGGTGTTGAAAAATCAATATGATTTTCAACAAGTAAATTCTTAAGGTCGTCTTTGTATGTTGACAAGAGTTCGCGTGCATCATTGCCTCCTGCTGAAAGAAGAATTGCGGTGGGAGGATTTGACGGGTCTTTTTCTATAGCACCAGGCTGCAGACGATAATTAATCATATTTTTTGTGGTTTCTCCCGGTTGAGCGTTGTTATGCCAGACCCAGGGAGAGGCAGGATTTTTTTGTTTTATTTTTCCAAGAACCTCAAAAATTGCGGCGGCCTCAGGTTTTCTTTTCATTACCAATACACCATCCTCATCAAGAACTTCTTCTTGATAGCCCTGTATGAAGCTATCACCAAACGTGAGAAATTGATATGGAGAGGTAGGAGCAGGTAACCTTATTGACGAGCTGTCTTCTCCGAATTCTTGGGGCGGATTGAGAATATAACGAAGCGATTCTGATGCATGCCAGGTATCCATGGTTTTTATTATTGCCGGTGGAATAGATGCACCTATTAGAACTCGTCCTGTATTTATAAACAGAGCTCTTTTAGCGGGTTGTTCGACATGCGGTTGGGGCGGTGAGGATTTGCCTGATTCACATATTGCCATATTGTCAGCGTATTGTACTAGACTGGATTGAAAAATCAAGAGAAGCCATCTCTGTTATGACTTAAACAAACGCGGCAGCTTTTTCTTATTGGTATAATACCATTATGCAACAAGTAGTAGCTGATTTACATTTACATAGTAAGTACTCGCGTGCTGTTTCACAAGACATGATTTTGCCACTGATGGCGCGTGTCGGGAAACAAAAGGGTATTGATATTCTCTCAGCTTCAGATTGGACACACCCTTTGTGGTTTAAAGAAATTAGTGCGCTTTTGGAAGAGGAAGAAGAGGGATTGTATTGTTTGAAAACTGAAAAAAGAGAAGAAAAGAAAACACTTTTTTTCCTTGCCACAGAAATTGCCAGTATCTATAAGCAGGGAGAAAAACTGCGCCGCATACACAATCTAGTTTGCGCTCCCAACCTGTCGGTTGCTGAAAAAATAAGTAAATCTCTCTTGGAGCGAGGATGTAATTTGATGTCTGACGGAAGACCTATTATAGGGCTTTCTTCAAAGCAGCTCTTAGAGCTTATTTTGGAGGTCGACGAGCGGTCGCTTTTTATTCCCTGTCACGTATGGACACCTCATTTTGGCATATATGGTTCAGCAAGTGGTTTTGATTCTCTAAAGGAAGCATTTGGTGAACTTTCAGATTATATCTTTGGTATTGAGACAGGACTCTCAAGCGATCCTGAAATGAATTGGCAAATTGATGAACTCACCAATCGTTCAATTCTATCATTTTCAGATGCTCATTCTCTACCAAAAATGGGGAGAGAGGCGACCGTCTTTGTTCGTAAAGACGGAATTTCAAATGACAAATTTCAAATGTCAAATAAACAAATAACATATCAAGATATTCGTAAAGCAATAATGAAAAAGAGTGATGCTTGGCGTATTGGTTATACGATAGAATTCTACCCTGAGGAGGGGAAGTATCATTTTTCAGGACATCGAAACTGCGGGGTTTTTCGTGATCCCTCACAAACAAAAAAAGAGGGCAACATATGTCCTGTCTGCAAACGTCGTTTGACTGAAGGAGTTCTGCATAGGGTAGAGCAGCTCGCAGATCGCTTAAACAAAGATGCGACTTTGGTAAAAGAAAATTCTTACGGTTTGCGCTGGTTTACGGATAAAACCAAACATCATCCTCCCTATGTAAAACTCGTTCCCCTAAATGAGATTATCGCAGAGAGTATTGCTTCTACCGTATTTAGCCAGAGGGTAAAAGAGACATTTTCACTTCTTTGCGACACATTTGGATCTGAAATAACGGTACTTTTGAAAACACCGGTTTCAGACATTCAGAAAACTGTGGGGGAAAAAATTGCCCAAGGTGTTCAAAAGGTGAGGAAAGGTGAAATCGCTATTCGTCCCGGATACGATGGTGAATATGGCAAGGTGACTATCTGGCAGGAAGGCGAGAGCGAAAATCAATCTTTGTCAAATGACCCGCCGCCGCAATTGAGTTTTGAAATTTAGTCAAGCAGAGAATAAAAAAAATGTGTATGCTAAAAATGTAATTCTTTTGTCATTCCGGACTTGTTTCGGAATCTTGAAAAAAAGATGCTGAATCAAGTTCAGCATGACAGGATACAGATTGGAGGTGAGTAATAATGGCACAAAGTAAAGATCTAATTGCAACAGTTGAAGACATTTATGCAAAAGCGCCTGCTCTTCCAGCAAACATTCGTGAAATTATTGTAAAAATAACTCCTTGGCTTGCGCTCATTTTTGGTATTCTTGGAATTATCGGTGGTCTTGGTGCTGTCGGTTTGTCACCGCTTGCAGGTTTCGCCGGTGTCCAAGTCGGTATGAGTGTTTTGGTCAGCGGGGTATTGACAATCATATACAGTATTTTACTGCTTATGGCTTTCCCAAAAGTTCAAAAAAATCAACTGGCAGGATGGAACCTGCTCTTTTGGTCGGAAGTTGTAAGTATCGTTTCATCACTTGTTCTTGTAAATATTATCAGTGCAATTGTCGGTGCGCTTATCGGATTTTATATCTTGTTTCAGATTAAATCGTACTATAAGTAATAAATGCGCTTTCGCGACCGTGAACAAGCAGGTATCTTACTAGCCGAAGCAATTCGCAAAGAGTTTGATTATTCGGCTAGTATTGTAGTTGGTATTCCCCGCGGTGGTATGATAATTGCCCATTCCGTTTCAAAAACACTGCAGATTCCCATCGGAATGATCATTGTAAAAAAAATAACCCATCCTTCAAACAGAGAATTAGCAATCGGCGCAGTTGCACAAGGTAACGTGGTATTTTGGGAGCAACAAATTCTAAAAGATTCAAAGCTTAGTAGAAAAGAAAAAATAAAGCTTTCGGAATTTGCAAAAGATTTGGTGAAAAAACGGGAGAAGGTATTTGGGCTTTTGTATATCACACTTGACTTTCATGGAAAAACGATTATTCTTGTTGATGATGGTGTGGCAACAGGAGCAACTGTGATCGCAGCAAGCATGGCACTTGGGAAAATGGGGGCTGCGTCTGTGATTCTTGCTGTTCCAGTTACCTCTTCGGAAATCTATCGCAGGCTAAAGAAGTATTTTTCAAAAATCATTGTATTGAATATACCCGAGCAGTTTTATGCGGTAGGACAGTTTTATGAAGAATTTCCGGAAGTGTCTGAAGAGGAAATCACCAATTTACTAGCGTCTAGTACTTAGCGACTAACCTTTAGTACAATCAATTAGACGCTAAATGCTAGGATCTAAACACTTAAGGCTATGAAATTAATAGTTGGACTTGGAAATCCGGGAGAAAAGTACATAGATACACGCCATAATATGGGATTTATGGTGTTGGAACGGTTCTTAAAGGATTTAGAACCTGTTGAGAAAACATCATGGGATGAGAGTAAAAAATTCAAGGCAGACTTTCTTGATTTCGAATGGAAGCCGAAAGGGAAAGCTTTAGAACGCGTTTTACTTCTCAAACCAAAAACCTTCATGAACAATTCAGGACTTTCAGTTTCTTTAGTTGCTTCTTATTACCACATTGACCCCAAAGACATATGGATTGTGCATGATGAGTTAGATTTGCCAATCGGAATGATGAAAATCCGCTTTGGAGGAAGCGCTGCCGGACATCATGGCATCGAATCAGTTATGGAAAAACTAGGAACTGAGAAGTTTTGGAGATTTCGAATGGGAATTGGCGAATCAAAGAATCATAGTGAGATAGCAAAACACAAGGTCACAGATACACAAAACTATGTGCTTTCCTCATTTGGCCAAGGAGAGTACGGTAAAGTTAGACAGCTTATCAAACGAGGATCAAAAGCTTTGGAAATGGCGCTTGAAAAAGATCTGCAAACCGCTATGAATCGGTTCAATACCAAATAATCTTTTCTTTGCACTTTTGGCAGCAAAAGTGCACAAAACTGGCTCGCAGTGAGCGTCGCTACGCGCTATATTCAATCCTCGCAGATAATGATCAGAATAGAGAATAGGAGCATGCTACAATAGATGTATGCAGAAAATTGGTAAAATTCTTGACTCCTTTAATCCCCAGACGGATAAGTATATTTCGCGTGAGTTTCAGTCATTTGGTATGCATATAGCCGATGTATTGGATGACTATAAACATAGAAGTTTGTATATAAAGTTGGCAAAAACTGTGCATCGTTCTTTGCTTGAGAAGGCACTCTCGTTCGTTTCAGATAGTAATGCCAAAAATAAAGGAGCCCTTTTCATGTGGAAATTATCAGAGCTTCGAAAGAAACAGCTTCCTTCTTCTCACGCAGTGAGTAAAAATACATGAAGAAAAAACAGCAGTCTCAAGTAACAATCTCAAGCATATTGGTATTTCTGGTATCTTGTTTGCTCATTCTTGTAGCGTATAATTACCGTGAACAGATAGGACAATTTAGAAGTTACGGCCTGTTTGGCATTTTTCTCATCAATTTTTTCGGATCGTCCACCATCTTTTTTCCTGTTCCATCAATCGCCAGTGTTGTCGTGGGTGGAAGTATTTACCCGCCAATACTCGTTGCTTTTTTTGCAGCACTGGGTGCGTCTTTGGGGGATATGATCGCATTCATTTTTGGTTCGTCAGGAAAGAAAGTATTTTTACAAAACATGAATCATCATTACCACTTTTTTGTTCGCTTGTTTAAAAAATACGGCAGTGTAATTATTTTCCTCATGGCTTTTTTCCCAAATCCGTTTTTTGATGGGGTAGGAATATTGGCCGGGATTTTTTCGTATTCACCATTGCGTTTTTTTCTTCTGATGTTTTTCGGCAGACTACTGCGTAATATAATTCTCTCATTTGGTGGTTCTATTCTTTAGTCTATGAAAAAGGTACATTTTCCCGCCAAGGCAGAATCAGTACAGGTGCATTTTTTTATCTTAGGATTTGTGCAAGGAGTAGGCTTTCGACAATTTGTGAAAACGCAGGCAGACCGTTTGCGCCTAACTGGCTGGGTAAGAAATCTTTCTGACGGGCAGGTAGAGGTAGTTTCGCAAGGAGAAAAAACTGCCATTGAAAGCTTGGTCGCTCTTTGCAAGAAAGGCCCGATCCTTGCAGAAGTAAAAAAGATTGAAGTCTTATGGGAAGAGCCAAATCAAGAGTATTCTTCGTTTGATATTCATTAGATATTATTTCTTTGTACTTTTGTAACCAAAAGTACCAAAAGTTTGCGAGCAAATAGACCATTATATTAGTTATTGACAAATGCAAGTCACTTGCATATACTACATGCAACTAACTTGCATTATGAGCTTGAACGCATATTTCAAAAAAACAAAAGGCAGAGATGCTGTGATAAAAATTCTCCAAAGTGAAGATGCTCCAGTGGACGCTGCACATATTTATGAGCATTTAGTTAAAAAACATGTGTCAATCAATCAAGCAACACTCTATAGAATCTTGGATTTTTTTACTGATCAAGGGATGATTGACCGGTTTGAATTTCAAGAAGGGAAGCAGCGGTTTGAGATAGTTCGAGGAGATCATCATCATTTGATATGCGAAATGTGTGGTTGTATAGAAGATATTGAAGATTGTAATATTAAAGATTTGGAAAAAGACATTACGAAAAAGAAAAAATTTTTAGTCAAGCGACATTCGCTTGAGTTTTATGGAGTTTGTCAATCATGTCAACGTTAACATACATATTACTTTTTACTTTTATTGGAAGCGTTGGAGCGCTTATCGGTGGTATGGCATTACTTGCAAACAAGCGGTTTGCGCTCCGTATTTCTCATTTTCTGGCCTCTTTTGCTGCGGGTACACTGTTGGGTACGGCTTTTTTTGATTTGCTTCCTGAGGCCTCAGAAGCAGCTGAAAAAACACACACAGATGTTTTTCTCTGGACACTTATTGGTCTTATTTTCTTTTTTTTTATAGAACGTTCAATTCATTGGTTTCATCATCATGAAGAGGACGATGATTTAAAGCATGCGGAGGAGAAGAAATCGGCATTGCCACTTATTATTATAGGGGACACGGTACATAACTTTATCGACGGTATCGTCATTGCAGCAACATTTATGGTCAATGTGCCACTTGGTGTTGTCACAACACTTGCTGTTTTTGCACATGAGGTCCCACAAGAAATTGGTGATTTTGGATTGATGCTACATAAGGGAATGAGAAGAAAAAACATTATCTTGGTGAATGTGATCAGTGCTGCTGTTTCATTTGCCGGAGCAATCATGACCTATGTCGTTGGCAACATCTTCCAGAATTACATTGCCATATTTCTTTCTCTTACTGCCGGATTTTTCATTTATATTGCAAGTTCTGATATTTTACCTGAGATCCATAAAGAGAATCGTAAAAGACATGCTATTCTTGAAAGCTTTCTTCTTGTACTTGGCATTTTTGTTATTTGGTATGGTATTTCTCTCCTAGAGCCTCGTTAAAAGTACATTAGGGGATTGGGAAAATAAGTGAGATAGGGGATGGGGTTATTTTGCCAGTTCCTTATCAATAAGGGATTTAAAGACTGAGTATGGTGAGGCACCGGTTACCAGTACGCCGTTTACAAATGTTGCTGGGGTACCATT
>JACOXW010000006.1 GCA_016182205.1 Candidatus Levyibacteriota bacterium | reverse complement strand
TCAGCTATTGATAAACCAGGTGTATCGTCTATAAAAATTGGCGCATCCGCAAGTTTTCCCATTGCTTCCGAAAGTTTATGAAAATCGGCTTCAGAAAGTTTTCCGGTTTTCAGTCTCCATGCATCTACATCAGCCTGACCTACCAGCAATCGATCAACAAGTTCTTCCTGACTCATTTCCAGTGAAAATATCCCCACGGGTAATTTTTCATTCACGCCAACGTGTTGCGCAATATTAACTGCCATTGCGGTTTTTCCTTGTCCTGGACGGGCTGCCAAAATGATGAGATTTGATTCCTGAAGACCTGAAAGCATATTATCCATATCGTAAAAACCTGTCCGTATTCCTCTAAATCCGACTCCACTTTTATGAATTTCATCAATACGATCAAAACTGGACGCCAACGCTTCTTTTATAAGAATAAATCCTTTGGTCATGTGTCCTTGCGAGATGGAAAAAATAGCGGACTCTGCTTTATCAAGCATTGATTTTATTTCCTCCTCCTCACGAAATCCCATTTCCACCAATTCGGTCCCGGTTCTTATGAGTGCTCTCTTGGTCGCAGCTTCTTTTATAAGACGCGCATACTGCTCAACATTGGCAGCAGTAGGCACGCTTGAAACTAAATCGGAAAGATAACCCGAACCCACTTTATCGTATACCTTATTTTTTTTAAGAAGCGCAGTCAGGGTAACTAAATCAATCGGTTTGCGCTCTTCGTATAACAAAAGCATGGCATCATAAATGATGCCGTTGATGTCATTGTAGAAGTCAGACGGAGAAATCAGTGAGGAAACCAGATTAATCGCATTTTTATCAATCAGAATAGCGCCTAAAACGCTTTGCTCAGCATCTTCGTTTTGTGGTGGTACACGAACTTTCGCCATAATGCTTTATAGTTGTGGAACTATATATTACCCAAGTAAGACGACTTGCGTTTCAGCCGGCAGTTTATCAAGTGAGGTACTGAACTTGCTCACAGGTTTTATATCAGCACTTCCGCCTTCAGTTACCCCTGAGGTATCTTTTTGGAGAACTTTTGCCTGTTCTACGGCTTTATCACCATAAAGAAGAACAATAGACGGAGCTACATTGGTAATTGCAGCTTCGTCAATTTCTGAATCAACCTTGATTAAAGCAACATGATGCTCATCAAGCTTATCTTTCAACTGTGTATAAAGAAGCGAAGATCCGATCAGCATTTTTACTCCGTCAACAGTCAGGTCATACAACAACCCTCCATTCTGTTTGATTGCAGTAATTTTCACTCCGGCTACTTCATAATCACCAGGACTGTAAATTATCAACGATGAACCGTCCTCTTTTGGTAAAACTGCCATTTCAAGACTGTTGGTTAAGAATAATTTGGCATTATATTCACCTTTTCCCTCTGATTTTTCAGGATCAACAATAAAGGAAATTTGTTTTCCTTTTATACGAAAAGAGTTTTTCGACACGAGTGTTATTTCCATAGTAGAATCCATCCTACCATAGGAGAATTTTCTTGACAAGTAGACAGTTTTAAACTATCATGCTGTTACCTATTTTCCTGCACCAACACTAATCGTACGTACGTAAAAACATTGCATGAAAGCTGAAAAGATATTTATTTCTTTTATCGCGGTCGTGATAGGAATCATTGTTGCCGGCGTCGCATTTTATATCTATCAATCAACTAAAATCCTACCACCTTCCAACACAAAACCACTCTCTGTGACAAAACCATCCCCTACTCCTCCTACGACAATTTTTTTATCCTTAGAACAACCAGCGGACGAAGATGTTGTGGATAAAAAAGTAATTACGGTATCTGGAAAAACTACAAAAGACGCTACAGTTGTTGTATCCACACCCGTTGCAGATCAAGTGGTGACACCCACCTCAACAGGTAGCTTTTCCACAACAGTCACCATCGACGATGGCGGAAATCAGATTGAAGTAACGGCAATCGGCGCAAACGGTGAGGAAGCCACTCAAACAAGAACAGTAACATTTTCAACCGAAAGTTTTTAGTATGAAATTTTTTCTATTTATTACCATTTTTATTTTTTTATTCAGTACCGCTCCGAATACGTTTGCTTTAACTCCTACGCCATCTCCAAAAGCAACAACCACCCCACAAGCAACTGAAGAACCTAAAGGCATTAATATCCTTAATAATCTAAAAGACAGAATCGCATCACGCGTGGCGCAGTTAAACCTGGTTGAAAAACGTGGTATTTTGGCAACTGTTGAAAAAGTAACAGATACACAAATCACAGTTATTGACAAACGTGGCGATATACGACTAATTGACGTTGATGAATTAACCCATTTTTCATCTCCGTCTGCCAAAGGTACATTCGGTATTTCAGATATCACCAAAGGAAGTTACCTGGATATCCTAGGACTTTACAACAAACAATCCAAGCGCCTGCTTGCACGTTTTGTAGATGTTGTATCAATACCTGTATATATCCATGGTGCAGTAATGAGCCAAGACTTAGAAAACTTCACTGTCACTGTTATTTC
>JACOXW010000025.1 GCA_016182205.1 Candidatus Levyibacteriota bacterium | reverse complement strand
TCAAGTAGGCAATTATCCATTCACTACGATTGAACCAAATGTGGGTATTGTTCCGGTGCCGGATCAACGTTTGGAAAAACTAGCACAGATTACGAAAGAGGAGGAAAAGATGGGAAGTTTGCCTCCTCTGAAACCTGCGACTGTGGAATTTGTAGACATTGCGGGTTTGGTAAAAGGAGCATCAGAGGGAGCAGGACTTGGCAATAAATTTTTGTCTCATATCAGAGAAGTGCAAATTATTACGCATGTTGTTCGGGCATTTGCCGACCCTTTGGCAAGCTCAGGGCAAGCTCCGATATTAAGGGAAGGTGCGGTTGATCCCAAAACTGATTACGAAACAATTGAAATGGAATTAATGCTTGCTGATTTGGCAGCAGTGCAATTGCAACAAAGTAAAATGAAACGGTTTCAAAACCAATCCGAAAAAGACGCAGTCGATAAACTGTTTAAAGCACTGAGTGCCGGGATTCCAGCTCGAGATGTTCCATTAACTGAAGAAGAAGCTGCGTTTGCAAAAACACTCTTTTTGCTTTCTGGCAAACTAGAAATAGTTGTACTCAACGTTTCCGAAGCGGATTATACGCCAGCTGTTATTGCAAAAGTCATGCAAGATTATAGTGGCATGCTTAATATTTCGCTGGAAAATATTATTGTAATTTGTGCCAAGGTGGAATCCGAACTTTCTGAGCTTTCTTTGGAAGAACAAAAAGAATACCTTGCAGATTTAGGATTAGAAGCTTCTGGTCTTGAAAGACTAATTCAAAAAGCCTACGAGCAACTTGGATTGCTTTCATTTTTGACATGTGGAGAAAAAGAAGTCAGAGCATGGACAATTAAAAAAGGAACAAATGCACAAAATGCAGCAGGTACTATACACAATGATTTTATAAAGCATTTTATAAAAGCTGAAGTCGTTTCGTTTCAAGACTTCATAAGCGTGGGTGGATGGAAAAAAGCTCGAGAGAAAGGCAAAGCACGGTTTGAAGGAAAAGAATATATCGTCAAAGACGGGGATGTTATAGAATTTAAGATTGGACAATAAAACTCCTTTTCCTTCTTGCATTTTTGGCTTCGAAACTGTATCATGTGTGGAATGAGAAACTACGATTTGGTGCTTGTTTTTAAGACATCTTTATCAGATGATAAGAGAAAGAAGCTTGTTTCAACTATCACTTCATGGGTGAAAGATGGGAAAGTAGCAAAAACAGAAGAATGGGGGCAAAAACCCTTGAGTTATCCTATAAAAAAAGAGACTGCGGGGTTTTATCAAAAGCTTACAATCGATTCAGAAAATAGTATTCCATTGGATTTTGAAAAACGTTTGTTAACGCAGGATGATGTATTAAGACATTTATTAGTAAGGACTAAGTAACAATGGCAAGAAGCTTGAACAGAGTGCAATTAATCGGGAATCTAACACGCGATCCAGAACTTCGCTATACACCTAATGGAACTGCAGTATGTTCTTTCGGTGTTGCCACCAACAGAACGTGGAAGACAGACGATGGGGAAAAGCACGAAGAAACAGAGTTTCACAACATTGTCTCATGGAACAAATTGGCTGAACTATGTAGTCAATTTCTGGTAAAAGGAAGAAAAGTGTATGTTGAAGGTCGTCTTTCTACCAGAAATTGGACAGCGCAGGATGGTTCACAGAAAACCAGAACTGAAGTAGTTATAGATGACATGATCCTTTTGGATAGTACAGGAAGACGAACAGGAGAGTCTGTTTCGGAACCAGCAAAAGTAGAAGAGGTAAAAGTTGAAGATGAGAAAGTACCTGAAGAAAAAAAAGTACAGACAAAAACAAAAGTAGAAAAACCGGCTGAAGAAGAAGTGTCAGAAGAGGTCATGCCTGACGATATTCCGTTTTAGGAATTAAAAATTAAAGGACTTGAGTGATAAAAACTGATTTGTCACTTAAGTTTTTTAGTCTAAAAAATCTTATAAATATATGGCAGCAAAACCAATAAAAAAAAGAGTACGAAAAATCAATGTTCCGAAGGAATGTTATTTTTGCAAAGAGCAGAAACTCCCTTCCTATGACGACAATGAGACTCTTCGCCGATTCTTAAGTGATCGGGGAAAGATCATAGGACGCGCACGAAGTGGTCTGTGTGCTTTGCATCAAAGAAGATTGACCTCTGCCATAAAACACGCTCGGCATTTGGCATTATTACCATTTATCGGAAAATATTAATCTAAGCGGTAACGAGTATTACTTCATGAAAATGCGCGGTCTCCATATTATCTTAGTAGCGCTGATTTCTGCCCTTTTGGGGTATTATATTGGCATTACCAAAGTAGACGTTGAGTGGAAGCAATTTCGTCCGTCAGTAAACTTCATCAATCGGCAACCCCCAGCCTCTGTAAGACAAAAGGTGGATTTCTCTCAGATGTGGGCGGTGCTTTCAAAGCTTGAGACCTCTTACTATGATAAAAGTGCTTTAGATACCCAAAAACTTTTGAATGGCGCTATTTCAGGAATGGTGCAAAGCCTTGGTGATCCTTATACCGTATATCTGCCGCCCGTACAAAATAAAGATTTCAAGCAGGGACTTGCCGGAGAAAAATTTGAAGGAATTGGTGCTGAGCTTGGGATGAATGGAAAACAGCTTATTGTAGTCGCTCCTCTTGAGGGGAACCCGGCAAAAAAAGCAGGTATTCTGCCCGGAGACGCGATCTTAAAAGTTGATGGACAACCGACTGCCGGATGGACGCTTGCTCAGGCTGTAGATAAAATTAGAGGTCCTCGTGGGACAGCCGTTATACTAACCGTAGTTCATAAAGAAAGTAATAAGCCAGTTGATGTTAAGATAACCAGAGAGACGATTCATGTCAAAAGCGTTGTGGGATGGATGAAAAAAGTTTCCCAGATCGATCAGATTTCACAGAAGGATTTACCTAATACATCAAAAGATAAAAATATTATCTACATTCGTGTCTCACAATTTGGTGATCAGACCAACCAAGAATGGTTATCTCAAATAAACAGCCTTGTGGTTGAAAAAAATAAAAAAGACAATCTATCAGGCGTTATATTGGATTTAAGAAATAACCCGGGCGGTTATCTCACAGACGCTACATTTATCGCGTCAGAGTTTATTAAAGACGGTGTTGTGGTGAAGCAGGAAAAAGGAAACGGTGAAGAAACAGACTTTTCTGTGGTACGGAAAGGATTGCTTACTGATGTGCCAGTCGTTGTTCTTATTAACAAAGGATCAGCCTCGGCGTCAGAAATAGTGGCTGGAGCCCTTCGTGATCACGGTCGGGCAAAACTTGTAGGAGAAACATCTTTTGGAAAAGGAACTATTCAACAGGCGGAAGATCTAGGTGCCGGAGCAGGTATACATGTCACAATCGCAAAATGGCTAACGCCGGACGGTACATGGGTGCACGGAAAAGGATTAACGCCTGATGTTGCAGTCAATTTAGATGAAAAAGACCAGACCCATGATAAACAGCTTGAAAAAGCGGTAGAAGTGCTGTTACAATAGCGCCTGTATGCGAAGACTTATTTTACTGATCGCATTACTCATACTTCTTTTAGTGATCCATAACGGATTTTCAAAGTACATTCCGTCAAATTCATTATTTAATTCTACTTCAAAGCTTGAACTTCCGAAAGGTGAGGAAAAGGTAAAAGTAATACAGGAAGAGTCTGTCGTAGTTGATACGGTTAAGAAGGTTGGGCCATCAGTCGTTACCGTTGCTGAAGAGTTGCAAGCATCTTCTCAAATCCCGTACAATATCGGACCGTTTTTCTTCCTTCCTCCTGATAATGGAGAACAGCCTCAGGGGCCGCAGAATATCGGGTCAGGATTTGTCGTTTCAACCGACGGTTTGATCGTTACGAATAAGCACGTTGTAGCGGATGTGGGCGCAAAATATCAGGTAATCACAAGTGATGACAAGAAATATGATGTTCAAAAGATTTACCGCGATCCTCTAAATGATGTAGCAATTATTAAAATAGATCCGTCTCAAAACCCATTGGAGTTAAAACCCGTAGAATTGGGTGATTCGTCTAAGCTGGAAGTAGGGCAGTTTGTTATAGCGATTGGTACGGCGCTTGGTGAATTCAAAAATACAGTGACAACCGGTGTCATTTCAGGACTGGCCAGAGGTATAGTGGCGGGTGGCCAGTTACAGAGTGATTTGGAGCAGATAGGAAATGTTATCCAGACTGACGCTGCGATTAATCCCGGAAATAGTGGCGGGCCGCTTTTAAACTCTTCGGGGCAAGTAATTGGTGTTAATACTGCAATTGCCAGAGGAGGAGAGAATATCGGTTTTGCTCTCCCCATAAACGTCGTAAAAGATTCTATGAAGAATTTCAACGAGACTGGACAATTTAACAGGCCGTACCTGGGAATCTCGTATTATGTGGTTTCAAGAGATCAAGCATTGATTAACAATATTCCTGAAGGTGCTTATGTTCGTGCAGTTATCAGTGGATCTGCGGCTGAGAAGACAGGACTTCGGCAGGGCGATATCATTATTGAGATAGATGGAAAAAGAATCCAAGGAAAAGCAGCAGAAATCTCAACAATCATCTCAAAAAAGAAAGTCGGGGACACGCTTTCGATGAAGGTCTGGAGGCCTGAAGGAAACGTAGACGACGGAAGCGGAAAAACAATTGATTTAAAAGCAGTATTGGAACAGGCACCGAACCAATAACACTATGGTCCTTCTTTTGGGTTTTGCATTTGTTTCAGGATTACTTACTATTGCTGCTCCTTGCATCTGGCCATTGTTACCAATTGTTTTATCTTCAACAACAACAGGCGGACACAAAAAGCCATTGGGGGTCACTCTTGGAATTGTGATCAGTTTTGCTGTATTTACTTTGACACTTTCCTATATTGTCAAGATTATCCCACTTAATTTGGACGGACTGCGACTTTTTGCAGTGGTGATTATTACTTTTTTCGGTTTGACTCTTATCTTTCCTAAGCTTTCTCAGATTGTTGAGGGTTGGGTAAGTAGTTTGTCAGGAAAAGTCGTAAAACCCACACAAGGCACGGGGTTTGTAAGTGGACTTTTGACAGGATTTTCTTTGGGAATTATTTGGTCTCCATGTGCGGGACCGATTCTAGCAACGGTTGCAGCTCTTGCAGCAACCAGGGCTGTGAGTTTTGATGTTGTATTGGTAACGATTGCGTATGTGACAGGTGTAGGTATTCCACTATTTCTCTTTGCCACATTAGGACGAACTCTGTTTACAAAAAGCAGACTGCTTTCAAAGTATACAGGTAGAATTCAGCAAGTTTTTGGAGTGATTATGGTTTTGACAGCCATCGTAATTGCTACGAATTATGATAAGACACTTCAGGCAAATCTCTTAGACAAATTCCCTTCATATTCTAACTTTCTGAATCAATTCGAAACCGACAATACGGTAAAAGAACAATTAGATCGTTTGAAAGGTTCTGGGAAGCAAAATCTTCAGTCTGGAAACTCTGATTTGTTTAACGCATATACTAAAGCGCCAGAATTTGTTGGGATTTCAAAGTGGTTAAATACGGAAAAGCCGCTGACTATAAAAGAACTTCATGGGAAAGTTGTCCTAATAGATTTTTGGACGTATACCTGTATTAATTGTATTCGTACCTTGCCGCACGTTACTTCTTGGTATAACACCTATAAAGATGAAGGTTTTGTGGTGATTGGTGTTCATACTCCCGAGTTTGAATTTGAAAAGAAGACTGAGAATGTGGAACAGGCGATAAAGCAATACGGTATCTTATATCCGGTAGCACAAGATAATGATTACGCTACATGGAATGCGTACAATAATCATTATTGGCCGGCAAAGTATCTTATAGATAAAGACGGAAGGATTCGTTACACACATTTTGGTGAAGGTAAGTATGAGGAAACAGAAGAAAAAATTAGAGAACTTCTGAAAGAAGCGGGAAAAAAGGTTACAACAACGAAAGATACTATGCCGGATAAAACCCCCCGTATTCAGCTTTCTCCTGAAACATACTTAGGTTCCAATCGTATGCAATACTACTATCCGAATGGCAGTATTGAAAAGGGAACATACGCATTACAGCTTGAAAAAGGAATTCCGCCAAATTCATTTTCATATGGTGGAAACTGGATTGTAGGGGATGAACACGCAAAGCCTAGTGGAAATGCCGTATTGGAGATTAACTTCACCGCATCCCGAGTATTTTTGGTTATGCGGCCCACCGAAAAAGGAAAAGTTGGAAAGGTCAACGTATTGCTTGATGGTAAAATAGTTGATAGTTTAAACGCAGGAGTAGATGTAGAAAATGGGACTATAATTGTAGATCAAGACCGATTATATACAGTGATAGATTTGAAAGGATCAGTAGAAAACCACATACTCAGATTGGAGTTTGAGACTCCTACTATTGAAATCTACGCGTTTACTTTCGGATAACTTTAAAAATATCTAAAAAACTGCTACGCTAGATATTGTGGGAAGTATTTTTTTTGAACTGACTGTTATTATCTGCGTTTCAGCTTTGTTTGCAACTATTTTTCGCTTTCTGAAGCAGCCACTTATCCTGGCTTACATCTTAACGGGGATTCTGATTGGACCATTGGGACTTTTCCACCTGGGGAATGGGGAAGTCATCAGCGCCATGGGTGAGCTTGGTATTACACTTCTTCTTTTTATCCTCGGCCTTGAACTTAGATTTTCAGAATTAAAAGAAGTCGGCCTTGTCGCGTTGGTAGTTGGATTTGTTCAGGTGGTGTATACCTTTGTTTTGGGCTACTTATTCGCGCAATTACTAGGATTTCATGAGATTACCTCTGTATATATAGGACTGGCGCTTATGTTTTCCAGTACGATTATTGTGGTTAAGCTCCTTTCTGATAAAAAGAACATGAATAGTTTGTATGGGAAAATAAGTATAGGAGTTTTGCTTTTTCAGGATTTTGTCGCTATCGCATTGCTAATGATTCTTTCCGGGTTTCAAAGAGGAGAATCAGCAGGATTTTTCTCTCTATATCCTTTTCTTTTTATCCTTATAAAAGGATCGCTTCTTTTCGGATTCGTTTTTTTCTTAAGTAAAAGGATTCTTCCTAGAATTATTGATAGTATTGCAAAATCTCAAGAGGCACTTTTTTTAGTGAGCCTGGCATTTGCATTTGGTGTGGCAGGCTTAGTGAGTTCTCCTTTGATAGGATTCTCAGTAGAGATTGGAGGATTATTGGCTGGAGTGGCTTTAGCAAATGCGGTGGCAAGTTTTCAGATAGCTGCAAAAGTACGCGCGTTGAGAGATTTTTTTATAACTATTTTCTTTGTTTTTTTAGGGACACAAATGAGTTTTTCAAACATTTTTCTTATTTTGCCGTCGGTAATTGTGCTTTCAATGGTGGTAATCTTCTACAAACCGTTGATAGTCATGGCATCGCTTGGGCTTTTTGGATTTAGAAAAAGAACTTCGTTTTTTACTGCTTCCAGTCTCGCTCAGATCTCAGAATTTTCTTTTATTCTCATGTTTTTAGGCTACAAATTGGGGCATGTTTCCAAAGAAGCTGTATCTGTTATTACCATGGTGGGAGTATTATCATTTATTGTTTCTAACTATCTTATGCTTTACGATACCCAAGTCTATAAGCATATTCATCCGTTTTTTGATTTATTTGAGCGGAAAACTCCGCAGAAGGAAAACATAGGTAACGAAGAGGAATTTAAAGGGCATGTGGTATTAATCGGCGCTCATAGGGTGGGAGAAAGTATTTTGGATTCACTGGAGGATTTAGATATGCAAGTAGTTGTTATCGATTTTAATCCTGATATTATAAGGCGGCTGAAAGATAAGAAGAATATACACTCGTTGTTTGGAGATATATCCGATTTGGATATTTTAGAAAAGGCGCGATTACACGACGCGAGGTTGGTGATATCTACAGTTCCTGATATAGAAGATAATTTACTTCTTCTCAAGTCTTTGAAAAATAGAAGAACACAAATTGTTGTACTCTCAGAGACCGTAGAAGATGCAAAAGAGCTCTATAAATTTGGAGCAGATTACGTGCTCTTGCCGCATTTACTGGGTGGAAGGCATATTGCCAAAATCTTAAAAGATGAAGAGCTTAATGTATTTGCGAAGTTGCGGGAGAGAGATCAAAAAAATCTGTTTTAAGCTGTTTTACCCTCCGTATCCAACTTCCGGGCATCCTGCATAACATTATCCAAATTTCCGTCCAGGATGGATTCCAAGTTGTGCCATGATTGATTTATGCGATGATCGGTTAGTCTGTCCTGCGGGAAGTTGTATGTTCGTATTTTTTCAGAGCGCATGCCGCGGCCGACTTGTGTGGATTTAATCTCTGAAAGCTGACCGTGTTGTTTTTCAATTTCCATCTCCCAGAGTTTTGCTCTCAGCATTTCCATTGCGAGTTCTCGATTTTGGCCTTGGAATCGTTCTGTTTGACAAGTCACTACAATTCCTGTTGGTTTGTGTGTCAGCCGAACAGCGGTGGAGACTTTATTGACATTTTGCCCGCCATGCCCGCCGCTTCTGAATGCTTCGAAAGTCACATCTTCAAGACTTATGTGTAAATCGATATCCTCAAGTTCTGGCAAGATAGAAACAGTGGCTGTGGAGGTATGTATACGACCTCTTTTTTCTGTTTTTGGGATTCTCTGTACTCGGTGGACGCCTGCTTCATATTTAAACATACCAAAAGCCTGATTACCTGTGATTTTTATGGTACTTTCATCAAGTTGCTCGACTTTGAATCCATGTAGCTCTGCAAATCTCATATACATTCGGAGTAATTCTTCCGCCCAGAGTTTTGCTTCCTCTCCGCCCGCAGCCCCTTTCATTTCCAAAATAACATTACGCTGGTCAAGCGATTCAGTTGGTTCCTCATGTGTCATCATGCCTTCTTCTATTTGTTTTTTTTGTTCCTCAAGCGTTGTGATTTCAGCGTGGGCAAGTTCTTTAAGCTGTGGATCTTCAAGAAGCTTTTTTGTTTCTTCAATTTTTTTGTCGAGTTCTTGGATTTGAACTAAGCGGTAGTCGTTCATTGTTTGGTTTGTGTCATTCTGAACGCAGTGAAGAATCCCATGGGGATCCTTCGCATTCGCTCAGGATAACATTCTCATACTTATTTTACTGACATGAGCATTTCCCGAAGAGTCTTGGGGCCTTCTTGTCTTTTTTTATTTTCCTCTTGCTTTTTTTGTTTCTTACCCTGATAGCTTACTGCCACTTGTTGTTTTTTTTGGAATTTTTGAATTCGTGATGCTGAATCGACAAATCTTTGCTCTCCTGTATAAAACGGATGGCAATTACTGCAGAGTTCCACATGAATAATTTCTTGTGTTGAACCGATCGTAAAATGGTTACCACACACACAAACCACCTGTGCTTCATTAAAATATTGTGGGTGTCCTTGAGCTTTCATAGCAGAGAAATTATACCATATTTTAGGATACTGATGCAATTATTTACGAGTTTTGTCGGTTGTCATCCTGAAAGCTTATGGAAGGGGTGGTACTGTATGCGGCCTTCGGCTATATAAATACCACCAAATACGAGCAATGTTCCAAGTAGAAATGTAGCAGTTGGTACCTCTCCCAACAACGGGCCGGCGATAACTATTGCAACTACAGGATCAAGGTATGTAAATAAACCTATTTCTGAGGCGAACAGGTATTTTATTGCCCAGTATTGGAGAAAATAGGCTGCTGCTGATGAAAAAGCTGCTCCGTAGATTATGCCGGTCCATCCTTGGATAGTAATGTTTGAAAGCGCGTAATATGTCTGTATTTCATGCACGAAAAAGGGCAGAAAAGTAATTGCGCTTATAACAAATGACCAAAAAACAAGCGTCATTGGTTCATAAATCTTTGTTAATTTTCTTAAAATAAACACAGGGATAATTGATGAGAGTGTTGCGATAATAAGGAAAAGATTTCCTGTAACGGATGCATCAAGTCCTTTTTCAATCAGAGGTTGTAAAATGATAATGATTACTCCCATAAGTCCCATAAGACCTCCCGCAATTTTTTTTATCCCCGGATGTTCTTTTAAGAAAATCATACTTCCCAAGATAAGAAGAATTGGCCCTGAGCTGGCGATAATCGGTGCATTGATACTTGCAGTTTTCTGAAGCGCGAGAAAGAAAAATGAAATATTTACGGTAATGCCAAAAAATGCGATGAGGAAGACTTCGAAGAAATGTTGTTTTTTTATACCGAGCGGAATGTGTCTTAAGAAAGGTAAGAGCAGCAACGCGCCCAGATAAAAACGCAGAAATGCGAGGGTAAAAGGTTGGACATTCTGCAAAGACCACTTAAAAATAGGTGAAGCTGCACCCCAGATAATATTTGCAATGATTAACGCTAAAATTGCTTTTTGTTTGTTAGATAAAGACATCTTGACAATAATGTGTACTTAAAATAGTATACAACAATAAGAAATTTATTTTTTTAATAAGTCATGTCAGAATACCATCGACCAGATGTTCGGGCTAATTTCAGAAGAGTTTCCGCTACAGAAAGTTTTACAGAGCAGACAGCCGCCCAGTTGGGCACTATAGTATTCGGCCAGGAAGATGCGTGTCGCGCGGTTGCGCGGCGTCTTGCTATTATTCGGGCCCAATTTACCGACCCCAAACGACCTCTTGCGGTAATTTTTGAATTAGGACCAACAGGTGTTGGTAAGACAGAAATGGCAAGAGCTGCTGCTGACTTACTTTTCGATGATCCATTTAGTCCTCGTCTTAAAATTATCAATTGCGCAGAATTATCAGAACCACATGATACGAAAAGGTTTACTGGATCGCCGCCATCATATGTAGGCAGTGAGGAGGAACCACTAATTCCTCATGATTGGCTTCACGAGGGAAGAACACAAGAAGCATATCAAGATAAAGCCATAATTGTTTTTGATGAAATTGAGAAAGCTGATCCGGCGGTGCACCGTATGCTTTTTGGAATAATGGAGGAGGGAACGATGATGTCAAGACATGGCAAGATAGGAATGGAGCCGTTGGATTTTACACGATCGATCATTTTTTTGACTTCCAATGTAGGAGGAGAGAGCATTCAGCGCCGCCAGATGGGCTATAGAAGAATGGATACGACCGAAAGAGCTAAGGAGTCTTCAGCAATTGCAAGGACAGAATTGCAGCGTATGTTTGGGGATGCATTTGTTGGAAGATTGGATGAGGTTTTAGTGTTTAGAGCACTTTCCGCCAAAGATTATGTACGTATTTTTGATAAATTTATGACAGAAATCAATATTCAGATTCAGGATGCGATGAAAGATCCGGGAAGAGTTGTAACTACCAAAGAGTTAAAGGAGCAACTTCTCCGAATGATTGATGGACAGTTTGGCGCGCGAGAATTAAGAAAGAAAATGCAAACTGACATTTTACAAGGAGCTGCCGATTTATTTATCGGTCTCGACCTTTCAGGGCGTGTTGTTGTAGCTGATTATGACGAGGATGGAAAGATAGGGTTTTATCTAAGCGATGAGGAAGTAGCCTACGAGCCAGCAGGTGAAAATCGAATAGCCTTATATGTTGCTCAGGAAGCCTAACTTTTAGAGCAGACTTCTTAAGTCAGTTATAGATACCAGTTTTTGTTCTCGTGTTTTCATATTGCGAAGCGTCACAAGATTATTTTCTTTTTCTTCAGGACCGATAATGACAACGAAAGGGATGCCTTTTTGATCAGCATATTTTAGCTGCTTTTCCATTTTTGCACTCGAATCTGGATAAAGTTCTGTATTTATATTGCCTTCTCGAAGTTGGGAGGCAATTTTGAGCGAATCTTTTTTCAACTCCCCAGAGAACACTGTGACAAGAACTTTGGTGACTGTTTTTCCAGCCGGAAAAAGATTAAGTTCTTCCATAGCCTCGAATGTTCTGTCAAACCCTACAGCAAATCCAGTACCAACGATATCTCTTCCGGTGATTTTTTGTGTTAGAGTATCATATCTTTCTCCACCCAGTACTGATCCTACAGTATATTCAGGTATAACAACTTCCCAAATAGGACCATCGGAGTAGGCGAAAGAGCGTGCTATTGTGGGATCGAATTCGTACCACTCTTTTTCAAATCCTAAAACAGAAAGCGTTTCTAAAATTGTTTTAATGGTGTCATTTGGTTGAAGTGTTGTGATTCTTTCCAGATATTCTTTTGCTTTTTCTCCTGCAATTCCTTTTTGGATCATGTCTTCAATAACTCCTTCTTTGCCAATTTTTTTTAGTTTATCTATTGCGACAATTGCTTCATAGGGGTAATCTTTCAAAAGTTTTCTGTCGTTGATTTTTACAATTGCTTTTTTAAAGCCCAGCTCTTTATAAATAGCAAGTGAAAGCGCAATTACTTCTGCATCTGCATCTGCGCTTTCAACTCCCCAAATATCAGCATCACACTGCAAAAATTCTCTGTATCTTCCTCGCTGCGTATTTTCAGCTCTAAACGCCGGTTGAATTTGATAGCGTTTAAATGGAGTAGGGAGTTGATTAGCATATTGTCCTACCACTCTGCATGCAGGAACTGTTTGATCATATCTAAGGGCAACTTT
>JACOXW010000024.1 GCA_016182205.1 Candidatus Levyibacteriota bacterium | reverse complement strand
TTTTGATTGGACAAGAACTGTTGAGACCTACAAACCCGAATATTATAAATGGACTCAGTGGCTGTTTATCCAGCTATTTAAAGCAGGACTTGCATATCGTAAAAAAGCTCCGGTTAACTTTTGCCCGTCTTGCAAGACCGTTTTAGCAGACGAACAGGTGGTAAAAAAGTTCAAAGTTCAAAGTTCAAAGTTCAAAGTTGAGGAAGAAGTTAATGTTTGTGAGCGTTGCGGAACAGAAGTTGAGAAAAGGGATTTGGAGCAGTGGTTTTTCAAATTTAATTAGATTTAAGATTAAAGATTTAAGATTTAAGAATCAGGACGTTGAGGTTTTTACGACAAGGCCAGATACTCTTTTTGGCGCCACATTCTTAGTCTTGTCCCCCGAACACTCAGCCGTAGCGTCAATTCTTAGAGGAGAGTTTGATGTTGCAAGGCCTCGCCTTGCGAAGCTAAAAAGCTATGTTGAAAAAGCAAAGAAGAAAACTGGCTTGTCCGACGAAACTTTAGTGAAGTCGGGAG
The DNA here is from genome assembly GCA_016182205.1 of Candidatus Levyibacteriota bacterium. Lineage (GTDB taxonomy): Bacteria > Patescibacteriota > Microgenomatia > Levybacterales > UBA12049 > JACOXW01. The sequence goes on along the minus strand of JACOXW010000024.1, from coordinate 2,620 downwards.
TTTTTAGCGGTTTGTATGCGATTAATCCTGTTAACAATGAAAAAATCCCTGTTTGGATTGCGGATTATGTTTTAATGGGTTATGGGACTGGGGCAATTATGGCTGTTCCAGCGCATGATCAGCGTGATTTCGAGTTTGCCAAAAAGTATGATTTGCCAATTCGCGTTGTCATTGCTCGGGGTCCTGTCGCTCCTTCGTCCCGTCCGACGTCCTCGGTCGCAAGCTCCCTGCGGTCACTCGACGGGACGCCCTCCAGTCGCGCCACCCCTCGCGAGGCATACTCCGGAGAAGGAAAAATTATTAATTCCGGAGAGTGGGATGGATGGAAAACGCCGGATTCAATTGAAAAAGTGCTTGCTTGGCTTGAAAAGAAGGGCTTGGGTAAAAAAGAAGCTAATTATCATCTACGGGATTGGTTGATTTCAAGGCAAAGGTATTGGGGTCCGCCGATTCCTATGATTTATTGTGAAGATTGTAAATGGCAACCGGTTCCTGAAAAAGATTTGCCGGTCAAACTTCCATTTATCGAAGACTACAAGCCTCTTGGTACTGGAGCTGCGCCTTTGGCAAGTCATCCGGAATTCTATAAAACAAAATGTCCCAACTGCAAAAAGCCGGCAAAAAGGGAGACGGATGTCTCTGATACTTTCCTGGATAGCGCCTGGTATTTCCTCAGATATGTCTCAACTGATATAGATAGTACAGCTTTTGATGCAGAAAGGGTAAAAAAATGGCTCCCGGTAAATATGTATATTGGCGGAGCAGAGCATTCAGTGCTACATCTTTTGTATTCCCGGTTTATTACGATGGCGCTTCACGATTTGGGCTATTTTAGCTTCGAAGAACCCTTCACTCGATTTAGAGCGCATGGATTAATCATAAAAGACGGCGCAAAGATGAGTAAATCCAAGGGAAATGTGGTTATTCCGGATGAATACATCAGAAAATTTGGTGCAGATACCCTGCGGGCTTATCTCATGTTTTCAGGGCCATTTGATCAGGGAGGGGATTTTAGGGATTCGGGAATTGAAGGAATGAGCAGATTCTTGAGAAGAGTTTGGGTTCTTGCAAACAATGTCATCCTGAGCAACGCGAAGGACCTAGATTCTTCGACTACGTCTCAGAATGACAGGGAGAAACAGCAGATGATGCATAAGACTATCAAAAAAGTCACAGAGGATATTGCGAATCTTTCTTACAACACAGCTATTGCAGCTCTTATGGAATATTATAATTTTCTTTCAGAGCAAAAAGCAGTTACAAAAGAAGAAGTGGAAACTTACTTAAAGCTTTTGGCTCCATTTGCTCCGCACATGACGGAAGAACTTTTTCAAAATGTCATCCTGAGAGCGAAGCCCGAAGGATCTCATGAGATTCTTCGCTCCGCTCAGAATGACAACGACTATTTATCAATTCACTTGTCAGAATGGCCAAAGTTTGATCCGAAGTTTTTGGAAGAGGACGAAGTCGTAATTGCAGTTCAGGTAAATGGAAAATTAAGAAATGTATTAAAAGTCCAAAGACTAAAGACCAAAGACCAAAAATACATTGAGCAGTTGGCAAGATCAAGTGCTAAAGTATATAAATATTTGGAAGGAAAGAAAATTATCAAAGTTATTTATATTGAAGGTAGAATAATCAATTTCGTGATTTAGGACTTAAGGACTTTAAGACTTTAGAGATAAGTCTTGATTTATCGCTTAAGTCCTGTAATCCTTAAATCCTAGTTTTTGATTTTTATGGATGCTCAAGAGTTGATTGCCAAGTATTCTCCTTTTATAAAACGCAATCTTCTGATTTTAAGTTTGGGAGCCTTGGGGATGATATTCTTTACATATGGTTTGATAGGGTTATTTTTGGGCAATCAGTCAGCCTCGGAAGACATAGTTTTTGAATCTTCTCAAGAGCAGGACTCTCAAAAAGACAAAACAATTTTTATAGATATAGAAGGGGCGGTAGTGAACCCCGGTCTTTATAAATTATCCTACGATGCAAGAATCCAAGACGCATTGGTTGCTGCGGGAGGATTGTCTTCCGAAGCAGATAGAGAATATATTGCCAAAAATATTAACCTGGCAACCAAGCTTACGGATGGAGGGAAAATATACATACCAATCAAAGGAGAAACTGAAAGTATCAAAGGTATCATAGGTATCAAAGGGGGTACAGCCGATGGAGCTATTAATATTAATACTGGCTCACAGACACAGCTTGAAGAGTTGCCCGGCATTGGACCTGTAACTGCGCAGAAAATCATTTCCGGAAGACCATACACTTCTATAGACGAGCTTCTAAATAAAAAGATAGTAGGAAGTAAAGTATACGAGCAGATAAAGGAGAGGATAAGCGTTTACTAAATTGCTAAATTGTTATATTGTTAAATTGCTAGATGAAGTTATGGATTTTTGCAGGCATTTTACTACCGATTTTAATTCTCAGGTTTTTCTTTTTTTACCAAAACCAGCCTCAATACGAGCATGGACAGGAAGTGGAATTTGAGACAATAATTTTGTCAGAACCTCAAATTTCTGGCAGTCGTCAATCATTTACTGCTAACCTAGACTCAAAAAATACTATTAGGATAATTACCGCTCGCTACCCAGAGCTTCATTACGCGGAC
>JACOXW010000007.1 GCA_016182205.1 Candidatus Levyibacteriota bacterium | reverse complement strand
GGAAACACTTGAAATTATTTTGCGTGAGTTGAGTCAGGAGTCAATTCCCATAGAAACTGATGCAGCATTGAATGAACGTAACTACGGCATTTATACGGGAAAAAATAAATGGGATATAAAGAAAGAAATTGGTGAGAGTAAGTTTTTGCAAATTCGAAGAGGATGGAATGAGTCTATTCCGCAAGGTGAGTCACTCAAGCAGGTGTATGAAAGGGTTATTCCCTATTATAAAAGCGCAATTCTGCCAAAATTACTAGAGGGAAAAAATTGTATTATTTCTTCATCCGGAAATGCTCTTCGTGCGTTGATAAAGTATCTAGAGCAGGTTTCAGACGAGGAAATCGCCACAATCGAACTGGGAACCGGTGAGGTTAGGGATTACATAATCGGCAAAAACGGAAGTGTGATAAGTAAAAAAATTCTTTTGAAAAATGAGAAGATTCCTTAGGGTTTTTCGTGATGGAAAAGTACAGTAAACTCTCCTTTTGGCGGTGTTTTCTGAAAATGCGTAAGGCTTTCTGAAATCTTTTCTCTTCGAATTTCCTGATATATCTTTGTCAATTCCCGACACAAAACGATGGGTATATCCCCAAAGACTGTTTGTAATTCTTCCAAGGTTCTTACGATTTTATGAGGAGCTTCAAAAAAAATTACTGTCTTTTTCAGTATCCCTTTTTCTACCTGTTCCAGAAGTTTTTTTCTGTTACCTGGTTTGTGAGGCAAAAAACCTAAAAAAAGGAACTTATCCGGCGGGAGACCGGAGGCGATAAGTGCAGTTGTTGCTGAGTCAGGTCCTGGTAATACTTCGACTGCTATCCCCTGTTCTATGCAAGCGGTAATCAGACGATACCCCGGGTCTGAAATCCCCGGCATACCCGCATCTGTTACCAGCGCGATATTCAAACCGTTAATTAATGACGTAACTATCTCGGGGATTTTTCGAAACTCGTTTTGTTCATAGTAAGAGATAAGATGTGTTCGTTCTTTTTGAAATGAAGGAAATGTTTCACGGAGTCTTTTCAGCAGATTTCCTGCTTTCCTCGTATCTTCACACGCAATCGCGTCCACAGATCCCAAAACTTCCAAAGCTCTAAAAGTTATGTCTTTTATATTGCCGATTGGTGTCGGAACCACAAATAACGTACCCATAAGCACGTATTATACCATTATGGCCTATTCGTGGAATAATATTTAGGTAAATTTGCGAACTAGGCCGACGCATTTGCCTTGGATGACTAAATGATTCGGGTAAATCGGATCCATTTCCCTATTTGCAGGCTTGAGGACTACTTTCCCGTCTTCCTTATAAAATCTTTTCAGCGTAGCCAGGTTGTCATCAACGATTGCTACTACGATATCTCCGTTTTCCGCAGATTCAGCTTTTTCAATAACCGCAAAATCCCCATCAAAAATTCCGTCCTCAATCATGGAATTTCCTTTTATCTGCAAAACGTAGGCGATTTTTTTACCCGATATCATGGACGCTGATACTTGGAACGTGGCGTTGGGATCTGAATGTGGCTCAAGTGGTTTTCCTGCTGCTATATACCCCATGAGCGGTAATTCAAGCGAAGGCTGAGTTCCTACGGCTTGTGACGCTATGTTTTCGTCAAGAATTTTTAATACTCTAGTGTTGCCGTCGACTTTTTGTATATATCCTTTTTCTACCAAAGACGCAATGAGTGAGTGTACTGTGGAGTTGCTTCTGTGGCGGGTTGCTCCTGCGATCTCAGACAGCTTCGGTGAGTATCCAAATTGCTTTTGGAATTGGGCAATATACTCCAAAACCTCTCTTTCTTTTCTGTATAGAACTCCGGCCATATTCTTTATCGGTTTTAATGCTTGAGCGCACTAAATACCTCTGTATATTTTATACGAAATCTTCGAGAATAATGTCAAGATGACAAAAGTGGACAAACTAGGTCAATTTTTCCTGCCGAATGTCATCCTGAACGAAGTGAAGGATACAGATTCTTCGTCCCGTCATGGCGGGGCTCAGAATGACACACAAAATGGTATGTTACAATACCTCTATGAAATTTCAGCTTAAATCCGACTTCAAGCCGACAGGTGATCAACCACAAGCCATTAGTAAACTTAGTGAAAACCTACAAAAAGGAGTAAATGACCAAGTCCTGCTAGGGGTAACAGGTAGTGGAAAAACGTTCACTATCGCAAATGTTATTGAGAAGATCCAGAAGCCCACACTGGTAATTTCACATAACAAAACGCTTGCCGGGCAGTTGTATCAGGAGTTTCGCGAGTTTTTCCCAAACAACGCTGTTTCTTATTTCGTCTCGTATTATGACTACTATCAACCTGAAGCATATATTCCTCATACAGATACCTATATAGAAAAAGAGGTGGAAATAAATGAAGAGATTGACAAACTACGGCTTTCTGCAACAACAAATTTGTTAACAAGAAAAGATACAATTGTTGTGGCTTCAGTTTCATGCATTTACAACCTAGGTTCTCCCCTAGAATACGGAAAGTTCATCCTGGAACTGGCCCCAGGAGTGAAAATCAGTCAAAAACAAGTCATGCTGCGACTGACTGATTTGCAGTATGAACGAAATGAATATAGTTTCAAACGGGGATTTTTCAGAGTACGAGGTGAAAGCATTGATCTTTTTCCGGCATATATGGATACCGGAATTGAAATAACGTTTTTGGAAGAAAGTATTTTTAGCATCCATGAATTCGATCCCCTTACCGGCACACGTATAAAATCCCTCCCAACTGCAGTGATCTATCCTTCCAAGCATTACATGACAGACCCGAAAACGTACAATGATATCTTTCCAACGATTAGAAGAGACTTAGGAGAACGCGTTGAAGAGTTGAGGAAGCAAAATAAACTGCTGGAAGCACAACGAATACAGCAGAGAACAAATTATGATCTGGAAATGATTCACGAGGTAGGATATGTAAACGGTATAGAGAACTACTC
>JACOXW010000031.1 GCA_016182205.1 Candidatus Levyibacteriota bacterium | reverse complement strand
GCTTTTGGTCCATGATCTTTTCCAATTAAAGATATGTAAATTGCACTGAATGCATCTTTTGATGAAATCCCAATTTCTTTTGCGAAATCGAACAAATCTTTTTGCAAAGCTTCAGCATCTCTATCTTTATCAAGCTCTTCCCCAACTTTTTTCAAGAATTCTTTTTGTTTTTCAGAAAGTTCGTGCGTTTTCTGTGGCATTTCTTTTTGGACAACAAACTTTTCTGACTGCGGAGCATATTTCTCAACCCAGACTTTGGCATATTTCGCCCATTCTGCAAGTCCTTTTTCTTCTATTTTTTCTTGCATATTCGGCATCTGTACCCACTGTGTAAGTACAGAAAAACGCACCTGGGGTGGCAGCTTTATTGTATCTATTACTTGTGACAGTTCAAAGATTCGAGCCAAGTCTGGATCGGACTTTGTTTTGTATGCATCAGCTGCTTTCTGGTAATCATCAAAAAGTTTTGGGATGGTCTCTGGCTCTACCGGGTCAAAATTAGCCTGTTTACGGATATCCATTTTTACGATAAGAAAACGAATAAGTTCAGGTGGCAAGATTTCCAACATATCCGACGCTGCTATTCCTACTCCACGGGAAGAAGACATTTTTCGTCCTCCTATAAGAATCCATTCATATGGAATAGGATATGGAACAGGATAGTGAAGAACTCTTTGCGCAACAAGACTTGCTAAATCATGCGATCCACCCTTACTCATATGATCCTTTCCCGCTCCTTCTACAGTTACACCGATTGCCTGCCATTTACACGGCCATTCTACTTTCCATGGCATTTTACCCTTAATTCCTGATTCATCGCTAAAGGGAGTTGTTTTCCCTTCGTATCCGCACCCGCTCGTCCATTTCACCGCATCCTTAAGACATTTGTAATAGACTAAATTACCATCCCATTTATACACCTTTGTCGTTGAAACTTTTCCGCATGACTCACAGTATACTTGAAATGGGTACCAATCTTTTGAAATCTCTTTCTTATACAGTTCTTCATAGATTTTCCGAACCTCGGAAGCATTGTCCAGAACAATTTTTATACCATTGTTCATTTTACCTAAAGTGTATAAATCCTTTGTCCAAAGGATTGTTGGATGCGATCCGATAGCATTAAATGTTTTTTGAAATTCCCCTGCGTAGTAATCTGCAAAGTTTTCGTATCCGGGAGCAGGAGAAGGAATCGCAAAAAGCGGCATACCCAAGTATTTCTCAAACTTTTCTCTTTCTAAGTAAGAAGGAATATCATCCATCGGATCATGATTTTCAAAAACATATGTGTAGTTAGCATCCATCCCTTTATCTTGCAGTGCTTTGTAAACCAAATCATGTATAACAACTCCCATGAGTGCTCCTACATGAACCCGGCCGGATGGGGTTTTCATATCGTCTACCCAATACGGCTTGTATTTTCCTGATTTGATAATTTCTTCTGCTATCTTATCTGCCCAAAACATATTGCTTATTTAGTGATTATACATTGCCACAATCTCTTTATAAAGGCTTTCTATTGTTTTCAAAGAGTGAAGATCAACCCATTCGTTATCTGTATGACCACCGCCACCCATAGGTCCGATACTAATAACAGGTATCTGCAGTCTGTTTGCAAAAATATTTTCATCAGCAACTGATGCAGTATAGATAGGAACAACCCCATCTCTTTCGAAAAGATTTTCAAGAATATCTAAAAAACTACCTTTTGCAACTTCATAGCTCTCCGCGTAGGGTGTTTCTCTTTTAAACGGGTGTATGTCTATATTGATGCTGTTCTGTTTTGCAATCGTTCTTATTTTTTCTAAAAAAGTTGTACTTTTTTCAAAAGGACTCGTCAAAAGAGAAAAAAGTACACGGCATTTATCCGGCACTGAAAAAGAATCAGTTAATCCTTCAATACTATGAACTACTACTGTTGTGCTTCCTAAATTGTTATGCTTTTCAAAACGAATCTTTTGAATAAGTGTTAATATTTTTATTGCTTGTTCAATTGCATTGATTCCCTTTTCTTTTTCCGCAGCATGCGCTTTTTTCCCAAAAATTAATAAATCAAATAATACTCTTCCTTTTCTACCGTAACAGACATTATATGGCTGCCTGGCATTTTGTATCTGTCCGCTTTCAGCGGAAATTAAAAATCTAATATCTTCAAGAAGTCCTGAATCCACAAGATCATGTGCTCCACGAGAAATATCTTCTTCATCAACACCAAAAAGTATTTTTACAGGTAAATTATTTTCAACAGCGTATTCACCCATCTGTAAAATAGCAGATATTCCTCCTTTCATATCCTCTGCTCCCAACCCAAACGCTTTCTTCCCTTGTATCGTAAGATTATATGGATTTACTCCTTTTTGTTCTTTTCGTGGAACAGTATCCATATGACCGTAAAATCCTATGTATGTTTTTGCTTTTCCAAAAACCGAAACGATATTGTTCCTTTTGTTCTTTGTTTTTACTAATTCAACAGTAAACCCAATATTCTTAAGATATTGGGCAAGAAATTGCGATATTCTTAGTTCGTTTGGAAATACGGAAGGAATGCGAACCAATTGTTTGAGTAGCTTTGTTGTGTCCATATCTATTGGGGTGAGACACCCCGTTCCCGCAACACCTCCTGTAGCAAGCGACAATGCTGGGGTGTTTGCCCTAATAATACTGCTTTAAACTGTGGGGACGCAATTGTTTCTTCGCCCCGTTCCCGCGTTCTTGATTGAATAGTCCGAAATGCTAATGGGACAATTTGTAATTTCCCATCTGATGTCTCTTTACCATATGCAAGATCCTCACCAATAGCTTCAAAAAAATCACTCATGTCGCGAATCTCTCTTCCACTATTCAGCTGTACGTTGACGTTTATCCATGCTGGGAATCCTAGCCTGTGTGCGACAATATGCGCATACATACTAATTGGCGGACGTGAGTTAAGTTCAACAACTCTGACTTCTTTTCTTCCATCAAAACGTTGTATCACAAAGTAGTCTGCACCTTGATTTCCATAATACCCGTTTTCCTCCGTATTATATCGTGCAAGATGAAACGTTTGTTCCAGAATAAGAGATCGCATCTCTTTGTCATCTATCATTGGCTGACTACCAAGATACTCACCTACATCAGATGTTATCTGTTCAAAAAATCCATGCACAATAACTCTCCCATCATTATATGTTGTAAACGAGTTACTCCCATTCAGAATAATCCTTCCCTCTTCAGTTGCGTCAATTTCAATCACTAATGGAAACTCCTCAGGATGCAATGCGTCTTTTGGCCAATACTCTCTACCCTGCGTATCATATGATCCATATTCAAATGCTTTCATAACTTCTTCACGTATTTTTTCAACTGTTTCTAAAACCGACTCACTATTTACCGATTGTATCCTATGCACTAAATCTCCTCCCGATCCAGTCGGATATTTCATCCACATTGTTTTTCCGCGAAATTTCTCAGTTAGTCTTTCAATATCATCTATCGTATCAATAACCATTCCGTCAAACATACGGATTCCATATTTATCTTTCTGCACTCTCAGCAATGCTTTGTTATTGGTACGATCACTATGTGGGCGATCCAAAGTCGCCATTCCTAACTCTTCTGCCATAGTGGTAATCTGGTCATTTGAAAACGCTGAGACATAATACAGTTTTCTTCCGGGTGAGTGTGCAATTGCAACCTCACCTCGCAAAAGACCTGCAGGATCAGTAAATGGGTACCCTAAGGCATTATCAGTATGTATTTGTGGTGTCACTTCAATAACAGAGGCGGTTTCAGGCAGTAACCCGATTTTTCGTAAATATTCTTTTTCGCTCGGATATCCAGCTCCTCCCGGTAACAGTTTCATAACCATTGTTACTGAATCTGGTTCTGCTACCCGTACTCCGAGTTGCGTTAAATAGACATCACCTTTTGGAAACGGATACACCTGTCCTGGATCTTCTCCAGGAAAAACAGTATTCACAACAGGAATTTCTCCATTATGTCTACCATGAGCTCTCAGAGCATCAAAACCTATTCCTTTCGATGGTTGCAATTCTATACTTCTCATAACCACTAAAAAACCCCCTTTCAGGGGTCTGTCTGGAAATTATTTATTTACTAACTACACCAAGACAAAAACCCCTAAAAAAGGGATTTCTTTGTCTTTTTGGTTGTCAGTTGCAAATTCATACGCTTAATTATCTATAAAAGTCCAGCAATTGTCAAGGAACAATTTGTACTTCTTCCTCAGGATAAAACCCGAAAGTATCATAAAATTTTCCCTTAATGGTCTCAATGATCTCATAAACATCTTTAAATGTAGCATTTTGCATGTTAATAATGTAATTGCAATGCTTTTGGGATACTTGCGCTCCACCAACGGTAAATTTCGAAAAACCCAAACGTTTTATGACATATCCCATCGATACCTTATGATGCCATTTTCCTTCTACCTGCTCTAAGATATCAGGCCAAATAGAAAGTATTTTTTCTACCTTCTGTTCATCAATAATATTTTTAAATACCGATCCACACGATGGATATTCAACCGGATGATGACTATTTCTATATGCAATCCTTTCTTCGTATTCTTTTTTCTCATCTGCCACCTGTTCCAAAGAAGCCTGATGTAATGTCAAAATAACTGATGCAACAATCATTGAAGGATTTTGTTTTACCACACTTGTTCTATACCCAAATTTCATTTCTTCTTTTGACAATTCCTTGGCAGCTACGCCCGAAGGGGTGATTTCCAAAACTTCTGCTCTTTCAAAAACGTCTTCAAATGCTTTTCCAAAACACCCAACATTTCCCCGCACTGCAGCCCCTACAGTACTTGGCAACCCTCCTGTCCACCCCAGTCCGATAAAGTTGTTTGCAAAAGAAAACTCACTAACTTCTTCTAAAGTATAAGACGCAAAAACTTTTACTCTTCCGTCGTGCAATACTTCCATTCCATCCTTTTCGGGCTTTGCAAACCACAAAACTGCTCCGTCAAAACCATCGTCTGAAATAAGCATATTTGCTCCAAGTCCTAACGGAAGTATCCGTGTTATACCCTGATTTGAGATAAAAGCCAATGCCTCTTGCAAATCATCACGGCTTTGTATTTTCAAAAGATATTTGGCCTTTCCACCGATTTTATAATAGCTAATTTCAGAAAGGGGAGCATTTTCAACTATTTCCATGAGGTAATTTTAACACAGAAGAGAAAATATTATTGCTGTAACCACCAGTCAATAACCGATGTAAAGTAAGTAGAGATGTATTCTGTCCCCTTATCTGAGATAGTGCAATTTTCTTCATGAATATCATGGTCGTCTCCTGTCCCGACGAGTACATATACCGAAGGAACCGTGTTTGCGATAAAAGAAAAGTCTTCGCTCCCAAAAGTAAATAATTCGTCATTAAAGGATGGGCGAAGCGATGTAGTTTTTCCGATATATGTTGCTACTTCACGCAGCAATTTCCGATCGTTTACCAAAGGAGGATAGCCGTCGAAATATCGAAAGTTTGTCCGTACACCAAGAGTTTTCTCAAGCTCTTGAAGTTTGTTCTGTAATAGTTGCTTAACAATACTTTGGTATTTATTATCCTTCATCCGTATATCGCCTTTTAACATTGCGTAGTCAGGAACAGCATTGGGTTGCAAACCGGACGAAGCAACACCGATATTTATTCGCAGGTGTTTTTTGTATTTCTTCTGTAATTTCCTTACAAAAAGCACGATATGTGCTGCCGCTTCCAATGCATCAATCCCTTGAGGCGTATTTTTCACATGTACCATTTTCCCATGAACTTCTATTTCCATATAATCGCCTCTTCCCAAAACAACACTTGCAAGTCCAAGTTCACCAAGCGGTAATTTGGGCCGCACATGCGCTGCAAATGCAAAACTGACTGTATGCATGATATTTTGGCAGTTGTCCAAGAATGCTTTTGCTCCCGAAGGATATGTTTCCTCAGCAGGTTGAAAGAGAAAATATATAGTCTTTAAGCTCTTTTGAATTACTTCATGTCTTTTCAAAAAAGCATCCATAAGTGCTGCGGTATGAGAAGAATGACCGCACGTATGTTTGATTCCTGCTTGGGTTTTTAGTGCGTCGATATCGGCGCGTAGAAGAATGGCTTTTTTTCCTTTTCCGACTTTATATAAAAGACCGACGTTTTTTCCACCGAACCCTCTTTTGAGAGGTGTGGTTTTCAGCATTTTCTGGATATAACTGGTGGTGCTTTCTTCCTGCCATCCTACTTCAGCAATACCGTTAAGTGCTTTTTTGAATTGTAAAAGACGTTTATCCATTTTCTTTTGTGATAGGCTTTGAATGCCATAAATTTCTGTCAGGAGCAAGAGGATATGTGACAACTTCTCGATCTGGCAAAATCAAGTATTTTTTTACCGAATCCATTACTTCATCAAACGCCTCCTGATGATTCTTTTGCATAGCTACCTTCGGTTTTATATCAGGATCCAGCTGTAATGCAAAAGGCAAAACACCCAGCCAAGAAATAATTGGATCCTTATCTGATAGCTGATTTACCCGTATACGCTCTCCCGCATGACCATTGTCAAAAACAGGAATTTCAACTCTTCTAAGTCTTTCCCAAAACGCAAGCGCTTCCTGATGATGCTTTGGATCATCAGCGGAAAATCCTGAACCGTTTAAATTCATTCTCCATACATAAAGCCACGTGGGAACACTGGAGATATGACTGTATTCCCGCTCACCCAATACCTGTGTTAAATTATTCAGAACATGAGCTGAGAAATTCTTAAATCCTCTTTCAGATACCTGTCCTGGATAAGCAATCCATTTTCCCCGAAGTCCTCTATTGGCCACTTGCCACCATAATCTATACCAATGTTCAAGCTTTTCAGGTGTTGGGTCTTCCAACGGAAGGGCTGCAAAAGGATCGTCAATAAAGTCAGACAATTCATGCGCTCCGACAGTCATTTTATGTTCTTTATTGCGCAAACTATCAAAGATCACTTTTGAAGGATCAGACGATGCGCGCGATATTTCAATTGATTTTCTTCCCGGAGGTTGTTTGTCTACCTGTGCGTTGGAGTAATCCCACAGTGTTCCCCCTATAAAATGAGAACGAACAGGAGCATCTTCTACTTTCAAAAATTGAGGCGGTGTTGACGCAGGAGTTCCATCATGAGTACGATCACGTAGATTCAATCGTGCTACTGTTACAGGACCATAACCATTATCTTCACGGACTATCGCAACTTCCCGATTATCCAAATCGTAACTGAAGAGAACTTGATATACTCCTCCTTCTCTGTCACGGAGTTCTTGTTCACGAACCCAATGTGTCGCGCCGGTCTTGGGATTTTCCATGGGCTTATATGAAGCATCGTCGGATATGGACATATCTTCCACAGCAAAAACATCTCTAACGCCTGTACAGCTTATGGTCTCAAAAATCTCCCGGTCGGGAACTTGGGCAACGGGACTAAACGGCTGCTTTTGCCCGTGGATTTCTATAGGGGCAAAATCTGGACTTCTCATAAAAGTGAGGCTAATTATACTAAAATTATTACAACATGTCAATTTTCTATAATATATTGACAAAATACATATTGTATGTTAAAATTTTAACATGCTATCTGTATCTGAGGCTGTTGAAACCATAGTAAAACGCTCCCGTTACCTTTCTGAAGCTATGGCAAAAGGGATTATAAATACCTCCGCCCTTGCACGCTATACCAAACCTGAGCTTGAAGAAATGCTTGGGAAAGAAATCAGCGATGCGGCTGCGATTATGGCCGTGACCCGTGTCAGCGGTAAAATACACCCTCCGTATAAATTTAAAAACATTTTTCATACTGCTCCCGATATGGTCTTCCGCTCAAATTTGGTAGAAATAACTTGTATCAACGGCGTAGATATTGATAACTCGCTTGCGGCAGTCCTTAAGATATCTGATAAACAATCTTCATCTTTCCTCGCCGTTACAAAAGGCGTTTTTGATACGACACTTATAGTAAGCCAGGACATATTTCCTCTGATTAAAAAACAGTTGGCAGATGAAACTATTACTGCCGAATACACCAATCTTGCTGCTATCACAATCCGGCTTCCGCAAGAAGCTATCAAAACACCTGGTATTTTTTACTTTTTCTTAAAATCCCTGGCATGGGAGGGAGTCAATATTGTAGAGATTGTATCCGCACATTTGGAATTAACAATTATCTTTGAACAACATGAGGCCCAAAAAGCATTTGTAATACTCCAATCACTATTCTCTAAAGAAAACCGGCAAACCATCTGACTTTCTTCTAGCTATTACTGAAATGTTTTGCCGCTCCCGCAGGACGGGAGAATGCATATATATTCTTGACTCCTAAAGCTCTACCAAAATACATAACAACTTCTATAAGTTGTGTTGCCACTGAAGCATGTTCATTGATTTTTATGTCTTGATCCAAAACAGGATATCTCAAAAGCATATTATATCCAAGTGCTCGTTCATCTTCCGGCCTGCCATCTGGAAGTACTGCTATAAGTTTAGCTCCTTCTGATAATCCGCCTTTTGCTTTACGATGGAATTCAAAAACATTCTCTTTTCCGCTCTCAATATATGCTTTTATCTCTCCAACTGAAGGTTTTTTATCCACACGCGTTACCTGTTCCGGTTTATAATTTGAACCGCAAATGGCAACACAAATAAAGCTATCTCCCGATGGATCTATCACTTTCTTTGCTTTGAAATCCAGTAAGTCTTTATACTGCAATGCTCCAATTTGCTCAGGCGACAAGCTTGTCCGCTCTACACAAACCAATCCTTGCGTCTTGTTTTCCTGATCCACTGCAGCAATAACAGTTATATTTTTTACAAAGCTTTTAAACTCTTCCAGAGAGACAGTAAGCGGATCCCAACAGATGTTATATAGCTCAAATGCGTCTTTCAGATACGGGGATGTTTGAGAAAGAATAACATAGCGATATTCTGATGTTTGCGCAATTAGATATATCAACTCCAACTGCTCATAATAAACAGTGTTTTTTAAAACGGATCGTTGTACTTTTCCCGTGGACGTCATTGGTAGATCTTTTGAATCAAGTGACGTCAGATATTGAGGTGTTTCATATGTACTTAATAAACTTGTCCCTGCAAGCAATATTCCTTTTAATAATAGCTTCTCTTTTTCTATATCAACATCATCTTTCCAACAAATGACTGCCGCAAGTTCTTCCCCATATCTATGGTCCTCAACTCCAATAACAAAAACCTGGTCAATTGCAGCGCTTAATTGTTTTACTTTGTTTTCCACGGCGACAGGAGAAATATTAATACCGCCTTTTATAATGATTTCTTTTTTCCTTCCTTTCAAAAAGAAGAACCTTTTTCCATCTATCATCTGGAAAAAACCGATATCGCCAGTCAGAAAATATCCGTTGCGAAATCCTTCATCAGTACCGATATATCCTTGCATGATAATCGGTCCTTTAACGACCAACTCACCCTCTTTTTCTTCTCCTAAGATTTCTCCATCTTCTCCCATAATTTCAGCTTCTACCCATTTCATAGGAATTCCAATGCTGTTTTCCGAAAGCAGTTTTTCATATAATGATTTTTCCAAATCCAGAGGTACTCCTGTAACACGCAGCGCAGTTTCCGTCTGACCGTATCCCTGATAAAGAGGGATAAAAAAGCGTTTGATAAACTCCTTTGCATCACTAACAACTACAGGTGCTGAACCAATCTGAATTCGTGTGAGTTTGAGAGCATCTTTCACTTGTTGGTATTCCTCCACCTTGGAAAGTTGATCAAAACAGATAGACTGCACAATTGATGTAAAAGTTGCGCCGGTATTGGCAATTTGTTTCCAAAAGCGAGAATTGGAATATGTAGGAACGACGGCAATACTTGCACCACCCAAGAGTGTCGCAAGACAAAAAGTAGTGGAGTTAATATGATGCAGCGGAAGTACCACCATAAAACGGTCAGCGTCAAAAATTCCAAACCATTCTCTTATACCGTCTGCATTGGCTATAAGATTTTGAAGAGTTAGCTTAACACCTTTTGGATGTGATGTTGTACCTGACGTAAATAAAATAAGTACCAAATAGTCTAGATTTTTTTTCCAGGGTACAGCAATATCCGACTTTTTTTCAAAAGGAATATCGGATACGAAAATGATTTTTATGTTTTGGAATGCGTGTAGTTCCTGCTTTGTAAGTAATTCCTCCTGAAAAAGCACTACTTTTGCCTTTGTGAGAGAAAGTTTGTACGTATGCTCCTTCACTGTATCTCTTTTTATATCCAGTGGCACAGTTACAATCCCGATACTCCATGCCGCCCAAGAAATGATAAGAAGCTCCAAGGAATTTGATAATCCTAACCCTATCACATCTCCTTCTTTTAGACCTTCGGATAAAAACCACTGAGCAACTGCTTCAATACTCCTTCGGAATTCATCCCGTGAGTATGCTTTTTCTGATATACCATTCGTATCACATTGTAAAAGAAGCGGTGCTGTAGCGTTTTCTTCAGCAAGGGATAAGATGTGAAGATAAAGACTTTCGATAGGTGGTACAAACTTCATGATTTTGTAAAGATTCTAGTGGCAAATGAAGTTTACTTGATTGAAACAATTGTGTAAAGTATTTTTCCTGCCGGAGCCTGGACTTCAATTTTTTCTCCCACCCTTTTCCCAATAAGTGCCTTACCTAGGGGTGATTGATGGGAAATCTTCCGATCAGTCGGATCTGCTTCCCATTCTCCAACTACTGTAAATTCTTCTTTTTTACCACCTGTATGCAAAACGACAGTAGAACCAAGATCAACAGATGCTTTTGCTCCGGTTGCATGACCGTTTTCTTTAATAAGACTCGCCTGTTTTAAGAGCTCTTCCAATTCATCTATTCTGCCATCGATAAATGATAATTCTTCCCGAGCCGCACCGTATTCAGCATTTTCCGATAAATCACCCATATCTCGAGCTTGAGAGACTCGAGAAAGCACCTCTGGCCTCTTAACTTTTGACAACTCCTCGTATTCCTTCTTTAATTCTTCTAATCCTTCTTTTGTGAGATAAATCTTCTTTGCTTGCATAATCTAAAAGAAATCCCTCCGACATTCAGAGGGAAATATATTTGTACGCAGAATATAACCAAAATTACGACTGTTGTCAATAACCTCTAGTACTAACAACACTATAGTATTATACTATCGGGTAATAAATTGCTGGAAGATTTTTTGAGCACGCTTTTTAGCATTTTCAGTTACCGAAACTGCAACAATTCCTTCATCTGGTTGTCCATATAGTATGGTATACCCGAGTGGTGCGATTAAAATTGCAGGCAGTACCGCAAGATCTTCTTCTCCTTCAACACAGATAACAAATCTGTAGGCTTTATTTTGCAGAGTAAATTGTATTTCTTTTAGCATCTGACTGGTAATAGTACCGGGAGGATTGGAAACTTTTTTAATCCTTATCTGCTTAGGAAAAGTATGTTCTGAGAGTGAACGGAACAACTTTCTTCTTCCAACTCGCAGATCCACAATAGAGAGTTTTTGATTTCCGAAAGCACGATTATAGGCCATAGTGGTAATATCTCCTACGGTAATAATATCTGCAGGTGGATTTTTCTGTCCTTTTTTCCATAGTGCGAAATCTTCAGTTACCGGTACAAACGGTTTCCCAAGTTCACCGCGTAAGTTTTTCGGCAAAATAAAGGTTTTGGTAAAAGTATCTTTCGGAAGATAGACGTTTCCTTCCCTATCCATTTCCCCGTTACGTATACGGGAGGAGGTGATAGGTTTTCCATCCGATGCTAGAGTAAAAGGGAACTGGACTATGGAAAATGGAGAAAGACCTTTAGATATACGTACCTCGTTAATTTTTTTTGCTCCATCCGCAGTTTCCGGCGTTACCACAATAGCATCAATTGACTGCTTTTCCCACTCCGAAGGGAGCATGGCAGAATTAATCGGAAGAAGAGAAATTCTTTTGGTAACCTTTTCTTTTTTCAGAAATGCTTCCAAAGCCTCTTTCCGCTGTATGTATGACTGGATCCTTTTATCTTTTCTTTGTGCGTACCCATCAGAGGTCAATCCTATCAGAACATGACGGCTGATACGAAATTGGTAACGAAGAAAGTCTTCATGCCCTTTATGAAAGTAATCAAATGTCCCTCCGCTCACGACAAAATCATATTGATACATATTCTTATTGTAAACCATATCGCTTCAATTTTTCCTCATATAATCTCATTACTTTTTTTTCATAATCAATAGGGTGAAATGCCAAAAAGTTTTTCTTAACTGTTTCAGAAGTGATATGCGGCCTCATATAAGCAACCTGCAAAACATAAGCTATATCTTCACAAAGGTATAAAAGACCTCCCAAAAGGAAATTAAGAATTACTGTGGCTCTCGGAAACTTACAAATTCTCTTTTTCTTTTTTTTAATAACCTCTTTATAATTTGGCAAGTGATTTCCAATCCAGGAATTTGATTGTAAAAACTCACTGTACATATTTTCTTTTTCATATAAAGGAATAAGTTGTGCCATTTCATGCGCTATATAAATATTGCGTTTTTCCGGCGGAGAAAGAAGTGATTCTTCACTCATAAACATATTGGCACAAATTTTATTACGTATATCATCTTCCCCACGCTTTCTTCCCATACCCGTAACACGAAGTAAGAAGATAACCAATAACCTTGTTATCCAGGATTGTCTTTTTTTTGTTACGAAAAATAAGTCGATATCCTCTTCTTCTTTCGCATTTTGCATAGCAACCGCTCCGCTGACTCCAATCAGCTTAATAGTTGGAATATAGGAAAGAATCTTTGCAATACGCTTAGCAATAATAAGTTTTTCTCTATTACTACTGCTGCGTTTTTTTCGGATGTTGATGATTTGTTCTCTTTGGGGAAGCGTAAAGTATTTTGTATGTTTTTTCCGAAATAACCGCTCTACCGCTTGCGAAAATGATACTTTCGATAGAGGTTTTTCGTTTATAAGAAAATACCAAAGTTCTTCGTACGTGAGCGGGTAGTCAAAAATATCAGCATACACAAGTGCTCTGACAACTATAGCATCACTGCTTGGCATATTGTGATAAGAGTTGATCAACACCTGCAACAATAGTGTCTAAGGCAGACTGAGGTGATGTTTGATCTGTTATCATAGACTGTATCCCATCCTCCAGATATTTATTCGCTTTTGTATTTAATCCATTATCATAGGTATCAGATACGAAAAAAGCAGATGAGGCTTCTTTTGCCTGTGTTATAAAAGGATAAACAAGTTTGTTGTCTTTTAGTAAATCTCCTAAGTCAGAACGGGAATATAACTCCCCAAATAGCCTTGTTTTGGATTCTTCGCTATATAATTTCTGTTGTACTTCTTTTTTGGTTAAGAATTTCATAAAAAGAAGTGTTTCTTTTTGATGTTTACTTTTTTGCGAGACTCCTTCCACCCAATAACTGGCAATTGTTAAGGGTTTGCTACCGGCAATATGCGGAACCGGAGAAACACTGAATGAAAGTTGGGGATTGAGTGCTTTTATCGCAAAAATGTCCCATGAATATCCAAAATACATCGCCACATTTCCCTTGGCAAACGCAAGGAGTGACGGATCAAGTGTAGTATCCCATACATTGTTACTGTCAGTTGTAAATACAGTATAAAATTGAAGTGTTCCAGCAGCGCTTTTTGGTGTTGCAGCCAAGTTATACACGTCAGCCCCATTCTGAAGAAAAAGTAAAGAGACGATATCCGGTGCATGATTTACGTTATTAAATGCTCCTATTGCGGCTCCTGCCGTTTTGATCTTTCCGTCTGTTGGATCCTTTACGGTTAATCCACGAGAAACACGAATAAAGTCATCCCATGTTTCTGGTGGACTTTGACCGGCTGCTTGAAAGATCTCATTGTTTGTAAATAACCCCAGCGTATCAATATGCAGTGGAATACCGTAGATCGCTCCACTTCTTGTCAAGTCTTTCTGTACCACGGGATAATATAATTTTTGAAAATCTTCTTTTGTGATAACATCTGTAGGAAGAGGAAGTAAAATATCTGACATCTGTACAAGCCATGTATTATGAAAACGGAAAATATCAGGCCCATCACCATTTGCAATACGAGTCATCAGTCGTTCGCGATACTGCTTGATATCCTGTTTTTCATACTTAACTGTAATATTGGGATTCTGCTTATGAAAATCCGAGAGTATTGGCTCTAAAACGGCAGCATCTTCCCATAATCCCCAATATGTTAAAGTAACTTTTTCGTTCTTCGGCTGAAAAAAGATCGGTAAAACAACACGAATGATAATAAATAGTAATACGAGAAATGCAACAATCCCTATAACAACTTTTATGATGGCTCCCAACGGAAATGAAGATCCCTCATCACTTTCTAATGATGGTGAAACTGCAGAAGGTGGCTGTGGAGGCTGTGAGTTAGGAGGAGGACCACTTGCAGAGACCGGCTGTACAGGTGTTACGGTATCAATAACTCTTGGTGCCTCTTGCGGTGGGGAACTCTGAGGAACCCCGTTCTGCGGCGCCGCCTGGTTTTCAAATATCGTACTCCCCTGATTAGCCATATTTATAGTATAATACGAGAACGTTATACCCGCAAATGAAATACCATCACCTAATAAAAAAACCAAATTATATTATAGGGCTTAAAAGTGTGTTTTGGTTTTTTGTTGGTGTTCTTTTAGGACTTTTTTTGCTTGTAAGTTTTTTATTTTTATTATTCCAACGAATATATAGTACTGTTATTTATCCGGGAATAGCAATTAGTAATTATCATGTCGGTGGAAAAACACAGGAAGAAGTTCGTGCTTTCTTTGCCACAAAAAACGCAGCAATTCCTGATACAAAATTTGTTCTGGTAACTAATACAGAAATGGCTACGATTTCTGCAAAACAGCTACAAATAGGCTATGATGAAAAATTGCTTGCAAATCAAGCATATAGTATAGGAAGATCAAATGATCCGATTATAAATATCAGTCTTATTTTCCAAGCATATATAAGTGGTCTGGATCTTCAACCTTCATACCGATATTCGGAAGAAACACTGGAGCATTTACTTTATCCACTTGCAAAAAAAATCCATAAAGATCCCGTTAACGCACTTTTTACCTTTGAAAATGGAAGAGTCTCTGCTTTTCAGCTGTCATCTGAAGGACAGGAAGTTGATTTGCCAAGTTTAAAAGAAACAATTCATGAAAAAGCGATAATGGCTATAACACAAACTAAGCCACAAACACTTGTTATTCAAGTACCCATAAAGGTGCTCAAACCTGAAGTTGCAACAGACGAAGCAAATGATAAGGGAATCCGCGAACTCCTAGCTTCCGGCACATCACTCTTTCAGGGATCAATCGAAAGTAGAATTTTTAATGTAACCCTTGCGTCATCACGATTAAATGGCGTTCTCATCGCTCCAAATGAAGTCTTTTCATTTAACAAAACAATCGGAGATGTATCTGCATTTACGGGATACAAACAAGCTTATGTGATACAAAATGGCAGAACAGTACTTGGCGACGGAGGAGGCGTCTGTCAAGTATCCACGACCCTTTTCAGAGCCGTCTTGAATGCGGGACTGCCTATCGTTGAAAGACACGCACATGCTTATAGAGTACACTACTACGAAGAGGACTCACCACCAGGAATTGACGCGACAGTTTATATCCCAACGGTTGATTTCAAATTTAAAAACGATACCGGACACTATATTTTAATTCAGAATGTCGTTGACCCGATAAGTCTTCGTCTGACGTTTTTCCTCTATGGAACAAAAGATAATCGACAAGTCACACTAAGCGAGCCTGTTATTACTTCACAAACTCCGGCTCCGGAACCGCTCTACCAGGATGATCCTACCCTGCCGAAAGGCACAGTAAAACAAGTAGATTTTGCAGCTTCAGGTGCAAGTGTATTTTTT
>JACOXW010000017.1 GCA_016182205.1 Candidatus Levyibacteriota bacterium | reverse complement strand
CGACCAGCACAAGTGACAGTTGGTTCTGCAAAGCATTCTGCAGAGCAGAATGAAGCAAATTAACAATGTTTATTGTTCGAGTGAGCTAAAGGCGAATCGAGAACTTCTCGACTCACTAGTTCGCTCGAAGGATAAAACAATAGGAGAATAAAAATGGGCAAAATTATAGGTATAGATCTTGGTACAACAAACTCAGCAGTGGCTGTAATGGAGGGTGGCGCTCCAAAAGTGATTCATAGCAGGGAAGGCAGAAATGTTATTCCGTCGGTGGTCGATCCGATAAATCATGTGGTGGGAGATGTGGCCAAACGCCAGCTTGTCTTAAAACCGAAAACAACAGTCTTTTCTATCAAAAGACTGATGGGAAGAAAGTTTAAGGACGAGTCCGTTCAATTTGACATGAAATGGCTTCCTTACGTAGTTAAGGCCGGACGCGATGGAATGGCTGATGTTGAAGTTGAAGGCAGAACCTTTACTCCTCAGGAAATTTCGGCCATGATTCTCCAAAAAATAAAAGCAGACGCAGAGTCATACCTTGGAAACAAAGTAACACAAGCTGTTATTACAGTTCCCGCATATTTTGATGATAGCCAGCGTCAGGCTACAAAACAAGCAGGAGAAATCGCAGGACTTGAAGTTCTTCGCATAATTAATGAACCCACAGCTGCGGCACTAGCCTATGGGCTTGACAAAAAGAATGCTCACACAATTGCAGTTTATGATCTTGGAGGAGGAACTTTTGATATTTCCATCCTTGAACTTGGGGACGGCGTATACGAAGTAAAATCTACAAACGGAGACACTCATCTTGGAGGAGATGATTTTGACCAGCTGATAATTGACTATATTGCTCTGGAGTTTGAAAAAGAAAACGGAGTAGATTTAAGACGCGATCCTCAAGCACTTCAGCGGCTTCGAGAAGCTTCGGAAAAAGCAAAAATTGAGCTTTCATCATCTACTGAAGCACAAATCAATCAGCCATTTATTACTCAAGGAGCAGCGGGTCCACTTCACCTCACAATGAGTTTGTCCCGTGCCAAACTTGAACAAATTGTAGATCCTCTTATTCAAAAAACATTAAAACCCGTTGAGCAGGCTCTTAAAGACGCAAAAGTAAAAGTCTCAGATATTGACGAGATAGTTCTGGTTGGCGGAATGACCAGAATGCCAAAGGTAATTGAAACAGTCACCAAGTTTTTTGGCAAAGAACCAAATAAATCAGTAAATCCTGATGAAGTGGTAGCAGTTGGAGCAGCAATTCAAGCAGGAGTTTTGGGCGGAGAAGTAAAAGATGTTTTGCTTTTGGATGTTACGCCACTCACTTTAGGAATTGAAACTTTGGGTGGAGTTTCTACTCCATTGATAGTAAAAAACACAACTATTCCTACATCCAAGTCTCAGGTTTTCTCAACTGCTGCGGATAATCAAACTCAGGTAGAAATAAATGTTTTACAAGGGGAGCGTGCAATGGCTTCGGATAATAAATCCCTTGGGAGGTTCATACTTGACGGAATTCCACCTGCGCCTCGTGGCGTCCCACAGATAGAAGTCACCTTTGATATTGATGCAAATGGAATTTTAAATGTTAAAGCAACAGATAAAGCAACCGGAAAAGAGCAAAGTATAAAAATTACTGGCTCAACTGGCTTAACAGATGAGGAAATTGACAAAATGACAAAAGACGCCGAAGCACACGCAAAAGAAGATGAGGAAAAAAGATCTTCAGCTGAGGCCAGGAATCAGGCAGACTCATTAATATTTACTGCTGAAAAAACTTTGAAAGATAATGAAGGGAAAATTCCTGAGGATTTGAAAAAAGAAGTTGAAGAAAAAACAAAAGCCTTGAAAGACATTTTGACAACCGGCTCCAAGGAAGATCTTGAAGCAAAAACAAAAGATCTATCAGATTCGCTTCAGAAAATCGGTCAGCAAATGTATAGCCAAGGCCAACAATCAACAGACAACAGTCAACAAACAACAGGAGATGGACAGCCGGGTGCTGGTTCGAGTGAACAAGGTTCTGAAGAGCCAAAAACAGAAGAAAATCCTTCGGCAAGCTCAGGACAAGGAAAAAAAGATAAAACTTCTGCCGATGAACCAGTCGAAGGCGAAGTCGTAAACTAAAATGGAAACTACAGATGCGCCATCCGGATTGGAACAGTATAGAATTCATGTTGACGAAGCACTCCCAAAGCACTTAAAAGAAGTCGAGTCCGATGGCCGTGAAGCTCAAAGGCATAATGTGATCGGTAACCTAGCTGGTACTTTGCCTGTGGAAGTTAGGTTGGGTATTCTGACAGAAGCAGAAGCGAAACAACGATTAGCGTATCTGAATCAAAAATTAGAAGATACAGGATTCGGACAGGTAAATTGGGAAGAGCTTTTCCCGAACCAATCCACCGAAGGTGAAGTCGTTAATTAATCCTGTCTCCTAAAATGTCAATTCCAGAATTACCTAATCCAATAATTGAGGCCTATTTTAAGGAGGAATATTCAAAATTTAAATCTCCCCAAGGGTTACCTAATAATTGGTTTAACACTTTTTTATCTGCAAACGCAGATTTTCCTCAAGCTGCTGGTGTTCAAGAATATATTATCGGACGTCAAATGTTTAGATCAATCTCTGAAGGTGAAGTAAGTATGGAAGATGCTTTTAATATGGGAATTAGCGAAGAGCAATTAAGAATAGGTAGAGAAGTTGGTAATAGGCATCATCAAGAAAACGGAATAGGTAATATTTCAGAAGAAGGGATTCTTATTAGCTGGAGAAGAACTAGCAAAATGCTGTCTGAGCTTAAGGTAAAAATTGGTGGTTGGAATCTAGAAGATAGTGATAAATTAGATATTGTCATGGGGCTTTTTGATGCAGCAAACCAAGCCTTAAGCCTTCCAGAGAGCGTACAAGCTAAGAATAATCATAGATTATTTGCAATAACAAATCCGTCAGATGTATGTGCGCAGCCAGCATTAGCTCCTTTATATAGGAATATCACTACTGGAGTGAGAGAAAAAGCTACTGAAATAGAGGCAGCAAGACAAATTCAAATTCCTGAAGGAGTAAAGAATTGGTTTTCATTCCAGCCAGTCTAGATTTGAAACAAAAGATTATGAAGCGCGGTAAACGCGCTTTTATTGTTATATAATGTCGGAACTAATATCTAATATCTAGTAACTAAGTTATGTGCGGTATTTTTGGATACGTTGGTAAAAAAACAAATGTCGGAGAAATGGTTTTGGATGGTCTTCGTTTGCTCGAATATAGAGGATACGATTCGTGGGGAGTCGCTGTAAAAAACGGAGATAAACTTGAATATAAAAAAGATATAGGGAAAATTGGCGGT
>JACOXW010000030.1 GCA_016182205.1 Candidatus Levyibacteriota bacterium | reverse complement strand
AGGAGTTCGTCCTCCATTACTTACCATCCATGTGCCATTAAAGGGAAGAATTAATGAAGTTTTGGTTTTGTAATCCATATACTGATTATAGCAGAGGTTCGAACTTATTATTCAAATTTGCAAGCCGGGGATTTAGAATTTTGTAAAAACTCATATGCAATGTTATAATTCACGCTATGAGTGCAGAGCACGATGATATTAAACGAGCATTAGACGAAGTTTCAGATATCCTTGAAGAAACGCAACTAAGGGAAGCAGAAATTCCTCTAGATGTTGCGTATTGGGTAGGTATGGCGCTTATAACAACTTCTCCTAAAGATAAAGATGATACCGATAGACAACAGATTGCTTCGAGTATTGTGTCTCGTCTGGAAAAAGTGGTTCCTGAAGGACTAATAGAGAAAGGTCCAAATGATTTCTCAGGAGATTTAAGTACAATTGTTCCTGTTGCGCTAAGCCAGAGAGATATGGAACATATTGGTCAAGCAGTTCTGTCTCTTCCATCAGGTAGACAGATAATTAGAGCATTACCAATCGACCCAAGTGACAGAGCTGAGCTTGATGGATATAGAAATAGACAACTCAGGGCATTTCTTACTTTATCAAGTATGTTTTCAGAAGTAGGTGGAAAAGTAAATCCTCAAATACGTGCTGCAGTAGAACAAGAGTTGAGTTAAAAACTAATCGCTTAGATTCAATTGGAGCCAATATCCGCTCAGGGGTTTATAAAATCGAAGCTAAAAAATTTGGGGTGATGTACCGGACTTGAACCGGCAACCTTCAGATCCACAATCTGATGCTCTAACCAGTTGAGCTAACATCACCATATATTTTCAAAATTTCCCTAGCCCATTTTACTACATCTTTTACCCTTCCGCCAGTCGGTTGAGCTTTTGTCCATAATTCAAGATTATCAACTCTATTATCATCTCTTACACCGTTAATATGATGAACATTTTCAAAAGGAAAGAGAAATCTTCCTAAAGCTTTCTCCATGACTAATCGATGTTCATAGATTCGACCTTCTTTATCTGCATAAGGGTGCTTTCTATAATAAACATATATATATCCGTCTTTACTTCTATGTCTAACTTTTGAGATAGGGTACTGCTTGCTCTCGTTAAAACATATCTTACACAATGCTGATTTTCTTTGTTTTAATTTACCACATACGCAAGGTTTTCTATCCATTTTTTTCCTGCACTTTGGACAAAATTTATGTCTACTCGTAGCTTTATATTTTCTTTTGCATCTACTACAACACTTCACAAATAAATTCTAACTGTTCGTGGAGCCATTGTCAAAGATAAAAGTTACATCACCCGGTACACAGCTCCACAAGTCGATTCACTAGGTGATTCTCAAACTATTACCTCAATAGCTTAATAGAATGTAACTAAAAGAAGTAGGTTATTTTCGAAGGAATAAATTGGCAAGAATGGTAATAAGAATACTTAAAAGAATTGAAGTTGCAATCGGTGCATAAAATGTAAATTCGTCCTTTTGATAAAAAATATCTCCGGGAAGTTTTCCTAGGAACGGAATTTTGGGGCCGTAGGTAAGAAGCAACCCAAAAACTACCAAGATTAATCCAAACATTAGTATTATTCTTCCAATATCAAGCATATATTCGTTCCTTTCCAAGTAATTTTACTATCAATACCCCAGCGGCAAACCCACCCACATGCGCCCAAAATGCCACTCCGCCTTCTGATGCCGCCATACCGGGCAGTGAGGCCGTTGCTGAAACTAATTGCAACACAAACCAATACGCCAGCATAAAACCGGCAGGTATCTCAAGCATGGAGTAGAAAAACCCAAAAAACGGAACGAATGTTTTGATGCGAGAGTGGGGAAACAGGAGGTAATATGCCCCAAGCACACCAGCAATCGCTCCTGAAGCACCCAAAATGGGAATCTGCGAGGAAGGCATGATAAAATACTGAACCAAATTACCAGCTATTCCGGATACCAAATAAAGCACTATATACAAAAACCACCCTAGATATCCCTCGACATTATCACCAAATACCCACAAAAAGAGCAGGTTTGAAGCAATATGCAAAAACCCTCCATGAAGGAAAATAGCAGTTATAAAAGGAAAAAGCGTATGGTAATCCTGAAAGTTAATTGTGGAAGGAATAAGTGCATAGGAAGATATAAAAAGTTCTTGAGTCGGAGAAGTAAGCTCAAGGTAAAAAACGTAAACAGTAATAATGATTAAAAAGACGTTAATGAATGGAAACCGTATTGATGGAACAGAATCTGAAATCGGAATCATAATGGCAGTTAGAATTTAAAATTCATAATTTACAATGAAAAAGGTAACAATTAGATAAAATTTGAATTCTAGATTCTTAATTCTAAATTCTATTGGCGCGCCTGGAGGGATTCGAACCCCCGACCCTGTCGTTAGAACCGACTAGCTCTATCCACTGAGCTACAGGCGCACAAACAGTTCCCACTGGAAATTATAGGCTGTTTTCGTTATAATTCTACCAACTTTTCTATGAATAATCCAGTTATACACTCACTTGCAAAAAACCAAGCACTTATGACAGTCGCATTTGTGCTGCTTGTGCTGCTAATGTGGAAAATAGCGCCGATTCTCATCACGCTATTTATTTCCTTTACTATTATGTCTGCGTTGTATCCTTTTGTGGATTTCCTCCGTAAGGCAGGCTTTCCCCAAGGACTTTCCGCAACAATAGTGTATTTACTCGTACTTTGCCTCATCGCTCTTTTGGTATTTTCACTGGTCCCATTCTTCACAGCACAAATCCAATTGCTTTTCAAAACATTCCCGTTCTATCTTAATAAAACAGCGCAAATGCTCGGTTTTGAGATAGATAACAGACAGGTTCAATCGCTTCTTACCAGCGAATTAGGACAGATAGGTGAAAACGCGCTGCAGTTGACCAAAAGTCTTTTTAGCGGATTCTTCACGACGCTTACCGTTATTGTCATCAGTTTTTATATGCTCCTTGAGCGATCAAAGCTCCATAAGGCCTTTATTACCATATTTCCGAAATCTCAACAACCAAAGGCGATGAAACTAATCCAGGATATTGAGTTAAAATTGGGCGCGTGGGTCCGCGGACAAACCTTGCTTTCTTTCGCAGTAGGAACAGTAACATGGATCACGTTGACTCTCCTGGGGATTGACTTTGCGCTTCCTTTGGCGCTTTTTGCAGGTATTTTGGAAATCGTCCCTACCATAGGACCGATTCTTTCAGCGGTCCCCGCACTTATCGTCGCATTTGCCATCTCTCCTACGCTTATGTTTGTTGTTGTCGCAGCATACATCGCGATACAAATGCTTGAGAATAACATACTTGTTCCAAAAATTATGGAGAAAGCAGTTGGGCTCAACCCAATAGTGGTTATCACATCAGTCGCAATCGGCGCGAGCATGCTGGGAGTTCTAGGGGCATTACTAGCAATTCCTTTTCTTTCTGTTCTTATTATTGTGGTAAAAGCACTTCATAAATAATCCGCAAAATCTTGACAGAAAAAGAGTATGGTCGTACACTATAAAAATGAGGTACTGCCTTACCGCTTTTCTCGTATTAGTTGGAGTCTTATCAATCATCCATCCTTCATTTGCGCAATCAGGAAAAACAAAGCAACTATTACAAAAAGAGAGTCGAACATTCACCAAGCTTGAAAACAGACAGGAAAAACTTGCTACAAAAGAAGCAGCTCTGAAAGAAAGATTAGCTGAATTTAAAGATAAGAAAAAAGCCACGAAGATATTACGCGTTTCTGCTAATCTTTCCCATATTAACAAACAACGAATAGCTAATTTCACTCTTCTTTTAGGTCAAATGGATTCCATCATAAAAAGATTACAAACATACGTTTCAAGTGCTTCAGCCAGCGGAAAAGACGTCAGCACTGCACAACAAGCTATTACTGCGGCAGAAACAGCGTTGACAAACGCGAAGACAGCAGTAGAAATACAATCACTGAAAGACTATACCATTACTGTTACTGATGAGGAAAAAGTCATTGAAGAAGCCAAAGAAGCTCGAGATAAGCTCAAAAGCGATCTGGAAACCACACATGAAAGTATAAAGCAGGCAAGAACCGCGGTAGTTGAAGCGATAAAAACAACGCTTAGAACAATTAAGAACATACCGGAAACTAAAGCAGCAACAGAGTCAGGAGGAATAAATGGACAATAATACACCAATACAACCATCACCCACAGCTCCAAAAACACCACCGCCTATTGTGGCTCAAGATAACGGAAAGGGAAGATTATTTACATTGATTGGACTGCTTATTGGCTCAGCAGTACTTTTGGCTGGCTATTTTATGATTTCATCCAAACCAAGTGAGCCGCCTGTAAAAACTGCTTTGGAAAAACCGATGGCCACTGTTACGCCTTCTCCTACGCCTCTTCCTACGAGTACAGATCCGAATGATTTAGAAAAGGAAGCGCAAAACCTTAATCTCGGAAATGTAGAGAGTGACTTTTCTTCTGTAGACAAAGAACTTACTTCAGAATAGGTGAGCGGGAGACCGGATTCGAACCGGCGACCTTCTCCTTGGAAGGGAGACATTCTACCACTGAACTACTCCCGCAAACGTGAATAGAGTATACCAAAATGAAACTCTTCACTCAACCGACGGTCACTTCGGATCTAGGTGTAAGTATTTTTCTCATAATAGAAGTTGTTATCACCAGACGTGGAAATTGTGAAGGGAAAGTATCCTTAAGAAGATACAAAAACTCATCTACGTGCGGCTTTTGGTAAAGAAACCTTGCTGTTTCTTTATAAGAAAAATTAAGAGATTCCGAGAATCCTGATATTAAAAACTGGACCAAGCGTTCCAGTTCTACACGAGCTTTTAGATAACTTTCTTTTTTTACCAGGTGTTCGACCTCCTCTGCTATTAACCGGAAAAAATCTGGATAGTTGGAAATAGTCAGTGCTTGGGACCCGAATATGGGAACAAGCAATTTTGAAGCCTGAGCAAGTGACGGATCGTTGGAAAACTCCTCCTGTTGTTTTAGTAAGCTGTCAAAAATATGTGAATCCTCTTCAATTGATCCTCCTGGCCTTGTAAAATCTTCCAGTTTTTTGACACCCACAGGGATACCTTTAATTGACTCACGGACTGCGATAGTAAGAATCATAAGTGCCGTGTTGATGTAACGAAGATCAGATACCGTATTTTCGATATGCTCTTTCTCGACCCCTTGCAAACTACCGATAAAGTCTGTTACTTCCTGCGTCGGGCTATATATAATTTCAGTTATTGCATCTGTCACTTCCTGAATTTGTTTTTCTGCTTTCTGAAATGCTTCAGTCTTTATATTTGCATATATTTTTTCCCACGCATACTGAAAATACTCAGGATACAAACCCATATATTGGAAGTAGAGCGGCACCAGAGAAGTATGCAAAGACTGTTTTATCTGTTCATACATCCTTTTTATCTGAGGATCTGCGTCTTTTTCGTGAAGTGGTTTAATCCGTATCATAACTGAATACTTAATTCCAAACGGAGTATCAATTTTATTTTTAACTGAGTTTATTATACCAAAGACCGCGTTACCCTTTATAAAGAGTTGTTCGACTAAAAGTAGATGCTATTTGTATATGACAGTACACATTGGTTACACAATATTCGTCTATATCTGTTATACTTATTGTGGTTTTGTATTACATTTAAGATCTAAATAAGTATCTTTGAGAAGTTCTTTATAACACCTTCTTATTTATTTCAAGTTTCAACTCCTACTATGATTATTCATAACGAAAAACACAAAGCAAGGCAGTAAAAGATCTACTACTTTGCCGGAAAGGAGGAAAAATGACAAATAATTTATTTATTGGAAGTCTTTCACCAGAAACGACAGATGCGCAACTGCTAGAACATTTTCAAAAAGCTGGAAAAGTCTTATCAGCAAAAGTAATTACTGATAGAGACAGTGGTCAGGGAAAAGGATTTGGTTTTGTCGAGATGGAAACAGTTGAAGAAGCAAAGAAAGCAATGAAAGAGTTAGATAATTCTACTCTTAACGGACGCGCAATTGTTGTAAAAGAAGCCAAACCCAGAGCGTAATACTTCTTAAAAACATACTATGAATCAAAGTATCATTCTTTTAACGTATAAAGAAAAGATTTTGTTGATGGCCAAAGATGATATTCTCCATGCGTTAGAACACAATCCTTGGCATTTTATTGTCGGAATAAAAAATGCAAATGATTCATTTGAACATGCTATTTATAGAGAGGTGGAGAAAGAAATGGACATACAGCTTGATGAGATAAAATTTCTTTCCCAAATAATCTCCAATGGGAACTGTCAATATTTCTATCATGCTTCTTTAACAAGTGATGACGTGAATCGCATAGTGCGAAAAGAAGGAATAATGCTCCAGTTTTTCGCTTTTAAAGAATTACGTACTCTTTCTTTGTCTGATTCCACAAAATTGCTTGTTGAAAAACATAAAGAGGTATTTGAAAAAATAAACGAATCAGAAAAGCTTGGCAAACTATCCCAGCAAGCTCAAGACAAATATCTTTAACTTCAAGGAATAACTAAAATCCCCATAATTGTTGCGCGAAAAAGCAACGATTCTTGAACCTGTACATTATTTACGGTACAATGTAGCAACGCCGCGGTGGTGGAATGGTAGACACGAAGGCCTTAAGAGCCTTTATCCGTAAGGGTGTGAGAGTTCGAGTCTCTCTCGCGGCACACGGGGACTAGCTCAGTTGGCTAGAGCGCGCGGTTTGGGACCGTGAGGTCGGAGGTTCGAGTCCTCTGTCCCCGACACTTTTTAGTTATGCTTCGGGGGTATAACACCGAGTTTTTTTAGTGAAAAATCCAATATATCTTTCATGTCCTGTCTTCTATTATCACTTCCCAAAAGCACAGCAATAATTTTATGCCCATTGTAATCCAGATACGTAACAAGACAAAGTCCTGCTTCTTTTGTATATCCGTCTTTTACCCCTTTTACACCAGGGTAACTGGTCAAAAGATTTGTTTCATTTGAAAGATAAAATTCCTTATGGTTTTCTGTGCGGGGAATATGATAATTCACTGTTTTTGCCACATCCGCAAACATTGGGAAATTAGTTAATGCGTAATTTGTTATAACTAACAGATCGTATGCTGTAGTGTACTGGTCACCATCGCCTGAGAGGCCCGAAGGATTGGTAAAATTAGTATCTGTTAACCCAAGAGCCTTTGCCTTCGTATTCATAGCAACAATAAATTTTTCCCTTCCGCCTTTGTAATTTGACGCAATTACTTCCGCTGCATCGTTTCCTGAAAGTAGCACCAATCCGTGTAACAACTCTTCCAGAGTAAATTTCTCCCCAGGTGTAATTCCCATGCTGTTTTCCCCAACAATATTTTCTTTTGTCGCGGTATACAAAACCCCATCCTGTGCGTTTTCAAGTCCCACAATAGCAGTCATTATTTTTGTTAAAGAGGCCATGGGTAATTTAAGGCGAGGATTTTTACGCTGTAGTACTTGCTGAGTTGTCAAATCATATGAAAGAGATGACTTCGCGTCTATACGAAGTGTATTTTCCAACGCATCAGCTGGCTGTATTGAAGGCAAGAAAACATTTGTGGTTGAAACCTGATCATTCTTTATTCTCAATAGAAAATCTGGAAGGGGGGAAACCAAAAGAAGCCGGTTGGCGATGTATGATGGTGCAAAAAACCAGACAATAATCCCCAGACAAACACCCAATAATAAAATAGTCACCGAGTAAGAAATCCAAAGATTTTTCATACTATTTGACGCACAGAAAATAGACGAGTATAATATGGGCCGACTCGTCTGCCTATATCTGCCCCAAATTATATGGAGACGTTCACAACACCCACATGGGGCTATAAAATCATAACAAACGAAACGTTAAATTTCTATCACGTCCTCCTCCCGCAGGTTCCCTTGCGAGCGTTATTTGAAGAGATACCCGTCATAGAGCACATAAAGCAGGAAAATGACGGAAGTATTACTATTTCTACTCACAAAGAAGAAATTCATACTGTTGTTCAAATTATCATAGGATTTTTCCAAGCCAAAGCGCTGGAATTTATCGATACACCGAAGAGTTACTATAAAATTGACTCAAATAAAAAACATGTTTTGACATGGGGGCTGACTTTTGAAGGATGTCTGGGAATACTGCTTGAACATGACCCCGATATCAATCCGCTTCTTCAGAACTCATGGGAATATATCAATTCATATTCCGGAGGACTGTATTTACCTCCGTATACGTTGCTTTTATATGAAGATTATCCCAAAATCGTTCACCCGGTTTCCATAAACAATTTTGATGCCCGAAAAACTATCGAGCAAAAGACCTCATCAATGATCAGAAAGATGATGAAGCGTATTAATCAAGCGCAGGAAGGACTGGAAGGAATAGCGCTCCTGTCCCTTATTGAATCCAAAACTCCGCTGTCTGCCACAGACGCTGTCAGAATTCTCAACAATAAGTCGTTTCAAATTAAAGCTCCTACATATTCACCGTTTTTTAAGAAATTCGCATGAGAGTAGCAATTCTTTTTGGTTCCTTTCTTTTTTTACTTATCCAGGGTTCATCGCAACTTTTCTCTTCATCATCACAAATCATACAGGAGTCATATACTATCAGTATTCCTTCCTTACGTTTATCATTACCTCTAACGTATGCACCGATTAAAAACGGCCAATGGGTAGTAAGTAATCAAAAAACAGCATTTATCGGTGAGGGATACGCAGAACCGGGGAAAAGGGGAGTAACTGTTATTTTTGCACACGCGAAAAATTCGCTTTTCGCAAAATTACCGCTACTACGGGAAAAACAAACAGTTATTATTTATTCTGACACCTTTACGTATACATACAAAATACAGGAGAGGAAAATAATTCTTCCTTCAAACGTATCTTTTTTGCGTGAAAACTCCACAACAAATACCCTTATGATATTTACCTGCTTTGGAAAAGATGACACGTATAGAATTCTGTATAAAGCAACACTTGAGGAAAAGATAAAACGGGAAAATGTAACCGCGGCCGTAACGTCTGCTTGACAAGGCAAAATTCACATGGTAGTATCCGTCTCACTCCTGCCCTCAACCAATATGGCAACCAAAAGAGGGCGACGCCCCAAAATACTCAAGAAAACAAAGGAAATAAAAGAAACTTCTTTTCTGAATAGGCCCGAGAGAAAGCGTGCGGCAATAGGTATAGCAGTTGTTGGTATCGTTCTTCTTCTTACCGCATGGATTTCCGCCAATAAAACGCAAAAAACTCCCTCTACAACACCCACTCCAACTCCGATTATATCGGGACCAAGTGCTATCCCTTCAACAACTATTACAGCCTCCACAGCCACCCCGACACAACCGCCGAAAATAACCGTAACACCGTCAGTAAAACCAACAATTACACAGCCTACCCCGACTGCAAAAATAAGCAGGTTGCCCACAACAGATGGCGAACCGGCTGTCTACACTGTCAGAAAAGGGGATTCGCTTGCAAAAATCGGCTTTGTGTTCTGTAATGACAAAACAGCGTGGATAAGAATCGCAGCACAAAATAACATCGTTTCTCCCTACACTATCCATCCAGAAAGCACACTTACTGTTTCCTGCAATTAAGCCACCGGACAAAATTGCTGACTCACCCCCTAGCTGATATACTTAAGTAAGCCATGTCAATGTTTTTGTCAATTCTTGGACTTGGGTTTCTTCTGGGCATAAGACACGCAACTGATGCGGATCATGTCGTTGCCATAACCACAATGATCAGTAAAGAAAAAGCGGTCAAACACGCAGCTATCATCGGCATTTTTTGGGGAATTGGTCATTCCTTAACTGTAACATTTATAGCAATTCCGATTATTCTCTTTTCTTTAGTAATTCCACCCAGAATCGGACTCGGACTCGAGTTTATTGTCGGTATCATGCTTGTTACTTTGGGCATATTAAATCTCTCAGGCATTGCTTCCCATATTGCCAAAAGATATACCTCAATCGTTCACAGTCACGAACATGAGTGTCCTGAGGGAGGCAAGCATACCCATCTTCATGCTCATAAATCTTCTCCCGATCACGATCACTCAAATCACCTCAGTATTTTCCAAATAGTACGCCCTCTGATTGTCGGACTTATTCATGGACTAGCAGGAAGTGCTGCTATTGCGCTTCTTATTTTAAGCACAATTCATGATCCCAAACAGGCGATTCTCTACTTGTTACTTTTTCATGTGGGCGTTGTTACAGGCATGATGATTATCACGACTCTGATGGGAGCGTCTGTCAAACTTGCCAAACAGCAAGGAGCGTCTGTACATAAATACCTTGTTATAGCTTCCGGAATATTAAGCATTTTGTTCGGTTTATTCGTTATGTATGAAACAGGTATTGTCGATGGGCTTTTTAGCGCAACCGTCCATTGGTCGCCAAAGTAGTATAGTAGTACTGACAATGAATTTGAAAAACCCTAAAAAAAAGATTCACTTTTCATTCCTCCAAATCCTTGTATTTCTTTTTCTTGCTTTTTTCTTTATCGTTATCACTGAAGTTTTTCTTATAGTAAAACCGAGCAATAACCGTTTATGGGAATTCGGATTTGAAAAATCACCCGACATCACTCTGGAAGGAAGTAACATTTCCATTGAGAACTTCCGTAATTTCCGTTACGCACCCGGAAAAATTGTCTCTTCGACCTATACGAAAACCGATGTGGACGTAAACGACTTGGAGCGGGCATGGTTTGTAGTAGAACCTTTTGAAATTAAACCACTACTTCCTTCAACGGGAATTGCTCATACATATTTTGTTTTTGATTTCAAAAATCACGATCCAATCGCTATCTCAGTGGAAGCAAGGCGGGAAAAAAATGAGGAATATAGTGCATGGTTGGGACTTTTTAACAAATTTGAACTTATTTATATTTGGGGAGAAGAGTTAGATATTACAGGAAGGCGCGCTTTGGTAGAAAATCAACCGCTCTTTATGTATCCTCTTACCATCTCCCAAGACGCTTCGAAAAAACTATTTATACAGCTGGCCAAAGCTACAAATGATCTTTACAAAAACCCTCGCTTCTACAATACACTTATGACTAACTGCACAAATGAACTGGCAAGAAATGCCAACACGATCAAAAAAGACGCGATTCCATTTACCATAGCGCTTATTTTACCGGGTTATTCAGCTCAGGAATTGTATAGATTGGGGTTTATACCTACCAACGCCCCTTTTGAAAAAATTTCCCAAAGATATCAGATTTTAGAATTCACAAGAAAAAATTACTCCGATCCTAACTTCTCACAAAAACTTCGCCAACATCTTCTTGATTAAATACTCAGTTACCCATATACAGATAAAACTTCTAAGCGGGCTTTATCGCCTTTAGAGAAAACAAAAGAGGAAGTTGAATTTTCTTGTTTTTCAGAACATACTGTCCTTTTTTATTTATTTCCATAAAACCGGGGAATTGATCATATGTACTGAATGGAAATTCGTGCACATACTCTATAGTCAGTCCTACACCTATAAGAGAATTTATCACATCACCCATGGTATAGCTCCATTCATAGGTCAGACCTTTTACGTCAGCATCCCAGTCTGCGTATGTCCCCGTCGAATCATCAATGTATGGTCCTTTGTCAAAATATTTGTAATATAACTTTAAATCATGACTTAAAATATTACAGAAAGGATGCAACTCAACGATATAGAATGTACCACCGTCTTTGAGAAAATGGCTTATTAATCTCGCCCATTTTTTAATGTCTTTGACCCAACACAAAACACCATAAGAGGTAAAAACAATATCAAATTTTTTATCAAGCACTTGCGGTAAATTGTAAATATCAGAACATATAAAGTCTGCTGGTACTTTAATTTCACGACTTAGTTGTTGAGCAAGCATTATAGAATGATCGGACAAATCTACACCTGTAGCAATAGCTCCTTCTCTTGCCCATGAAAGTGTGTCCATACCAAAATGACACATAAGATGAAGAAGGCTCTTTCCCTTAACGACCCCCAATTCTTCTTTCTCGATAGACTCCAAACTTGTTTTCCCTTTTTTAAAATTATTGAGATTATAGAGTGCCGATTTCGCATGAATAGAAGTGACTTCATTCCACCATTTTTTATTTACTTTACTGTAATCGATCATCTATAAGTAGATTAAACTGTACTGATAAGCATTGTCAACTAAAAAACCGCTTTTAAAAACCGACTTAATGTAATTGTCTGGCAACCTGATCAATTGTTCTAAGATACCGTATGTCTCCAATATTATGCTCGGTATTTTGAATCGGGATAAGATATTTATTCTTTGCTGAAATATCTGTGTATGTTTTCAAGACACGATTGATCAACACTTTTTCTTCCTTCTCCCCATACAGCATACGTATCTGCCCAGCTTTTATCTGCTTGGCAAGAGTCTTGGCATGCAGTCTTGAGAAATCTTCACGACGCTTAGGCGTAACTGCCGGTGATTTTATCCTGGTGATTTTTTTCATATCTTCTTTAAAATATGGTGATAATGAGCAGAGTACAAGACCTGAGGTGCGGATTTTTGTCGAAGCAAGAAGTGCGATCATAGCGCCAAATGAAAATCCAAGAATATATTTTTTCCTAGCGTGGATTTTTTTGTATTTGTTTAAAAACAGTTTTGTATTTTCTGAAATTGTCGTCTGTTTCCACGGGATGGAGATTAGAATGGGGGAGTATCCTTCTTTTTTCAACATTTTTGCAAGCTTTCTATACGGTTTTTGGGTAATCCGATGCCTATACCCAGGGATAACAAAAACGGTTTTTTTCTTCATGGTCGGGGAATTATAACAAATTTGAGGCTAAATATCCAACGTACTAGCTTAGACGTCATCTTTTCCGGCATCGGTGGTAATCATTTCTCCTTTTTTAATATCTCTTGCTGCAATATCACATTGCTTTATGAGATCTTGGTATGTATTAGGATCCGGGGAATGATTAACGTATCTTTCCGGCTCCGAATAAAGGTGAATGGTGCCGTTATGAATATGCGTAAACATCTTTTCACTCTCGGGAAGCCGGGAGAATTCATCTTCTGTAAGAGGTTGAAGATGATAAGGTATAATTACTTCATCTTTTAAAAAATCTTTGTTTGCGTATACGCCTTTTCCGGCCAGATTTCCTTCACCGATAACAACATTTGCACCATTGTCTGATTCTTGTGTTTCATGAGTAGTCATATCATTTTATGCAGATGGACTAAAAAATATGTGAGATTCTGAGCTTAGCACAATATAAATTAATGTGTTAGGCGTAATAGCTTTAGAGAAGAAGTGCTGCCGAGCCTGGATTCGAACCAGAATAAACGGATCCAAAGTCCGTTGTCCTACCATTAGACGACTCGGCAATATAGTACAAATTGTACCATAGTGGTCATTGTTTTTGTACCTTATAGCAAAAGATCTCATTGACGGGAGAATAAAAAACACATAAAGTTAATTTGGGATTAAGAGAGGAGGTGATACGATTGGACGATACACAAAATCAAATGCCACAAGATCCAGCAATGCCACCTGCATCAGACGATCAGGGGGGACAAACACCTGAGGATCAGGGGCAACCACAAACACCAGAACCAGCACCAACACCAGAAGCACCACAAGGAACAGGTGACTCGGGTCAAGGTTCAATGCAATAAAGCATTATTGCTTTACTTGTCCGCATCAGCTCCATCTGCTAGAATGGGTTGAAATGCCCAGGTGGCGGAATTGGTAGACGCGCTGTCTTCAGGAGGCAGTGCCAGTAATGGTGTAGGAGTTCGAGTCTCCTCTTGGGCACATAAGTGTGGTAAAATGTTTGGCCATGCGGACGTGGTGAAACTGGTATACACGCAAGCTTGAGGTGCTTGTGCCCTTAAACAAGGCGTGGAGGTTCAAGTCCTCTCGTCCGCACACTGGACGCTTAGCTCAGTTGGCTAGAGCGGCTCGTTTACACCGAGTAGGTCGGGGGTTCAAATCCCTCAGCGTCCACCAACAGAAACTTTCAAACTTTTTTGATTCAGCGGGTTTTTGTTGTTATAATAAACCAGTATTTGTGCATGCCGAAGTTGCCAACGTGGTCAAGGCGCGTGTCTGAAGAACACGTTATCGGTGTTCGATTCACCGCTTCGGCACACTATTTTTTCTTACTTGCCTCGTAAAGCGAGATCCCCACAGATAAAGACAAATTCAAAGAATCTACCATATCTGACTGCGGAATTTTCACCGGTGTTCCCAGATTTTGATACTTTCTGGAAAGACCTGAAGACTCGCTGCCAAAAATAAGCGAGTACGGTGGAGCAAAGGTAATCCCAGAAAGCAGCGTTGTCGCCTCAGTGAGGAATGGGTAATAGTTTCTATGGAACACGCTCATATATTCATCAAATGTAGAAAAATATTGAAAGCTCATACGAAAGATGGCTCCCATAGAAGCTCTGACTACTTTCGGATCAAAAATATCAACCGCAGGCTTAATTATTGCGAGATTGGTAACATCAAAAGCAAGCATGCTACGGCAAATGGAGCCAAGATTTCCTTTATCTTCAGGCTGCACCAATACAACATGGTTGGCGTTTGCGTCCAAGCTGGATTCATATTTACGGAAAACGCCCGCAGCATAGCTATTTTCCGTTTTTGTTAACTTTTCTACCGCACCCGCAGACACCTCGCATTGTATTTGCCGATCCTCACAAATTTTTCTGATTTCTGCTACTCCTGTATTTTGCAATCCGGAAGGACTGACAAAAACATTTAGTACTGTTCTGGGCTGATATTTCAACAGTTCTAAAGTAGGGTAGACACCAAAAGTATACGAATACCCGAAATCTTTTTTGTATTGCTTCAGTCCTGACATACTCACATTATACCGACTTACCAATGAAAAACACAACAAATTTAACCTATAGTTTGACAGTGCTTGCACTCTATATTATAATCCATGTCTATTATGAAACCAGAACTTGCTCTCCCAGCACCAGCAGAAAATGTTCAATCAAGAAGTGCTCACATTGACGATTCAGTGTCATTAACAAAATATCTTCTTGAGTATGTTCTAGGAGAACCACCTCAACAATTAACTTTTGCTAACCAGTTAGATCTAGAAATTTTATCACCTGTTGTGGATACGCTTTATCAAAACTATCAAGATGTACATGTTTTAGATGAAAGCATAAGACAAGAAGAAGCTGCTCATATTGACGAAATGGCAAAACTTGGAGTAACAGTAAATCCCGATTTTTCAATTAAGGCCCCCGGAGAACGATCATTGTCAGTTTATTACGACCCCACCGATAAAGGATTATTCTATACTGCTCCAAAATTAGGAGAATATAATGAAGTAACTTCAGATATTGGCGAGTTGTTAGAAGCAAGGAAGATTCCTTTAATCGCCGCACATACCCACCCTCTTGATGAATTACCTTCTCCAAAAGACTTTCTACCAATTATTGCTAATCTTGGAAATAATATGAGGTTGGTATCCGCTATTCTTGTTGTCTGTGAATCGGTACAAGTTCTCGCAATAGCAACACCTTCAACACCACGCATCGAATTAAATGAAGTTGATTCTTTTCTATCAGCTTGGGATACATATATCAGGTCCATTGATAAAGATAAAATGGATAGAGCATCAAACCATTTGGAAACTGTTGATGCCGAAGGAATTACAATTGCGAAAAAGGTGTTGGATAAAGCCAGAACACAGATAAACCAAGCGACAGAAGCAGAAAAAAACGGGCATATTTCGCAAGGAGAACTTGAAACCATTACTACACTTGCAACACTTCAACGAAGAATTGACATGCAGGTAACCAAACAACAGCATTATGAAAGAACCCTTCAGGCGGTTGAAGAGCTTCTTTCCGTGGAGAAGGGAGCAATAAACCAAGGACTTTTAGAGCTTGCAAGGGAATTACAAGTAAAAATGTATATCTCTAGTAACGGAAAAGATTTTTTTGAATTTGCTGCTTAGTTCTTTCAAGTAATACTTTTATCTTTGCTTTTCCTGCTCTTTTTGCTACAATCTGATGTACTGCGGTGGTAGTTCAGGGGTAGAACGTCTCCTTGCCAAGGAGAAGGTCGGCGGTTCAAATCCGCTCCACCGCTCACCGCCTCGCCCTCGTCAAAAGTAGAGAAATGAACGGAGTTACAAAAATAACCATGTCAGATAGTTTGGACAATCAAGTCAAAGTTGGTGTGGGAGTTATGATTCTAAAGGATGGTGAAATACTTCTTTCTAAAAGAAAAGGTTCTCATGGTTCAGGAGAATATGCTTTTCCTGGAGGACATTTGGAGTATATGGAAGGTTTTGAAAAATGTGCTAAAAGAGAAACCAAGGAGGAATGTGGTGTTGAGATCCAAAATGTTCAATTTTTGTTTTTAGCAAACATAACCAAGTATGCTCCCAAGCATTATGTTCATATTGGTTTAATTGCTAATTGGAAATCCGGTGACCCAGAAATTCTAGAACCAGAAAAAAGCGAATCATGGGGTTGGTATGACTTAGATAGCTGTCCTACGCCAATGTTTGAAATGTGTAGACTTTCGATTGAAAGTTACAAAAACAAAGTTAATTATTACGATAAGTAGAAAGTATGTCTATCTTAAAGTGATCTACAGAAATGTACATAAACTGATAGAAAAGCTACAATAACTGTATGTCTTTTCAAATTATTGCTAACTTTCGGAAACCCCGCAAAGGAATTCTACAAGAGCCAAATACAATTCTTCGAACTATTTGTACGCCTGTAAAGGAAATTGATAAAAGTACTAAAGAGATTGCAAAAAAACTTATTGATATTATGCATGAAGTCGATAGGCCTTACAAGATATGGCTAGGTATGGCTGCACCACAAATTGGATGTAACCAAAGGATTATCGCAATCAAAAAGTCCTATCACGACTATCTAATTATGGTAAATCCTGAAATTATGGAACAAAAGTTCTTATTGCCAACAATTACAGGGTGTTACAGCGTATCAGGTCTTTATCTAACAAATAGCCACTATTACTTTAAGATTAAATATCTAACTCTTGATGGGGAAAATAAAACGGAGATTTTCATAGGAGGAAGTGCTGTCCTATTACAACAGGAAATAGACCATCTTAATGGGAAATTGATCTGTGATTGATTAGAAGTTTGGTCAACTTTCTCAGCCTTAAAAACTTGACAAACAGCAGCTCCTGTGCCAGGATAATATTCACCATGAGTAAAGTGTCTACTGTCCTAACGTTTACTCTTGTGCTTCCGATAGCCTTCATACTTCTTTTTTTCTCTCTTCAGTCACTTTCAACGAAAAAAGGAGCCTTTCCTCCACTTTCATATTCTGCCTCAAAAACCGGTATATACGGTGCGCTTCCAGCCATACCTGAGGCAACTACGCAAAAGATAGAGCAGAAAGACGCACGAGTCGAATTAGTACGACAGTTTTTCGGAAAGTATAAATCACCCCTTGAGCCTTACGCACAAAAGGTAGTTGAATCTGCTGATACCTACGGCCTCGATTTCAGGCTGATTCCGGCAATCGCTATGCAAGAGTCAAATCTTTGTAAACGAGTCCCAAAAGATTCTTATAACTGCTGGGGTTTTGGAATCTACGGAAGTAAGATCAAACGCTTCTCAGGCTATCCTGAGGCCATAGAAGCTGTCACCAAGACACTTGCTCTAACCTACAAGTCTGACGGGCTTCATACCACAGAGGACATCATGACCAGATATACACCCACCAGTAACGGAAGCTGGGCGAATGCCGTTATCCACTTCATGAACGAGCTACAATAGCTTCAAAGCACCTTATAATACAGCATGTATTCGTGAATTTTTCGTATGGCTTTTTAGTACAAAATTCAAGCCTGGCAAGCTAAATTTTGCCTTATTTATTCTTCCTGACAGGGACTTGACAAACCTATAGTTACATGATATAATCCTGACAGATCCTAAGGTATGCCCTAATCCCGCATACGTTAGGATTTTTTTATGGGGAAATCCCCATGATATGAGAAAACAAATTTTTGTTTCTCTTGCGCTTCTTACCCTCCTTCTCTTACTTCCAAAAAAAATACATGCCCAAGAGAAGGCTGCAGGTTCATCTGCATTACTTGCGCAAGCAGAAATTAC
The DNA here is from genome assembly GCA_016182205.1 of Candidatus Levyibacteriota bacterium. Lineage (GTDB taxonomy): Bacteria > Patescibacteriota > Microgenomatia > Levybacterales > UBA12049 > JACOXW01. The sequence goes on along the minus strand of JACOXW010000030.1, from coordinate 8,290 downwards.
ACCAACAAATGATGTTCGTGCGAAAGTGTTACGAGAATTTCTCTTAACATACAACTCACCGCTTGCCCAGTCTGCTGAAACATTCGTTTCTACTGCAGATAAATATGGCCTGGACTGGAAACTGGTCGCTGCTATCTCTGGAGTGGAATCCACATTTGCTCACCAGCTTCCATATAATTCGTATAACGCATGGGGATGGGGGATTTATGGTGATAACATGATTCGTTTTTCATCCTATGATGAAGCTATTGAAACAATTTCAAAAGGGCTTTCAGAGCGTTATATAAAGCAGTGGGGTGCCAAGGATGTCTACGCAATTGGCCGTTATTACGCAGCCAGTCCGACATGGGCTGAAAGAGTAACACATTTTATGGATAAAATCACAGTATTTGAACAGAATTACTCTGCGCAGACCCTTTCGCTTTCTATCTAAAAACCGTATAATATGAGGCACGCGGACGTGGCGGAATGGTAGACGCGCATGGTTTAGGACCATGTTCTGTAAAAGGAGTGGGGGTTCAAGTCCTCTCGTCCGCACATAGATTTTTCCTCTCTTTTTTGCTACAATGCAGCGTATGAGTTCAGCACTGAATAGAAAACCGGACGGAACAATTGAGCTTACCATCACAATTCCTTCTACAGATATTGCCAAAACCAAAGAAGAATTGATTGCCAATCAAGTCAAAGCAGTATCTGTTCCCGGATTTCGAAAAGGAAAAGCGCCAAAAAAATTGGTGGAGGAACAAATAAATACCGAAAAACTCCAGGAAGAAATTCTAAAAAAACTTCTTCCCGCCTATTATATAGAAGCAGTCAAAAAACACGATCTTAAACCTATCATTAATCCCAAAATTCATGTAACCACAGTTGAGGAGGACAAAGACTGGGAGTTTACCGCTATTACAGCCGAAGCGCCCCAACTCGTGCTGGGAGATTATAAGAAAAAAGTACAAGCAGTAACGGCAAAATCAAAAATAATTATTCCAGGAAAAGAAACCCAACCGCCAAAATTTGAGGATATCATGGATGCAGTCCTTGCTGCTGTAACCGTCACAATCCCAAAGGTACTAATAGATCAAGAGGTAGACCGGCTTTTGTCTCAAATGCTGGACGAGGTGAAAACACTCGGATTGACACTGGACCAATACCTCTCATCCACCAAAAAAGACCCCCAGATACTGCGAGAAGAATACGCTAAAAAGGCAGAGTTTGATATTAAAATAGAATTCGTCCTTCAAAAAATTGCCGAGGCAGAAAAAATAACAGTTGAACAAAAAGAAATTGATGAAGCAATTCAGAAAGCAAAAGATGATGCAGAACGCAAAAATCTCGAAGCAAACAGATATCTTCTTGCTGCGATTATAAGGCAGCAAAAAACGCTTGATTTTTTGAAAAATCTGTGATAAGGTGAGGCTCAAGGACGTATGAAAAACACCAAAAGCAGACAGTTTGTTGATCCTAATCCCGTTGAAGCGTTCCGGGAAATTGGATCTGAAATCACAAAGGCGGGCAAAAATGCCGCGAAAGATTCCTTTTCTGATATGTGGGATCAGCTTCTTGGGCTTGATACTTCCGAACGTTCCCAAAAAAGCGGGGATTTGAAAGAGGGAGAAGCAATTGATTTTTCAAAGAAAAAAGTCTCGGAACAGAAAGAGAAAACTCCGGATTTTCTTCCGGCAATTGATTACAGGCGAGAAGTCATACACGCAGAAACACAGCTAAGCCGTAAAGATAAACAGGAAATGCAGGCGCAAATTGAACAGATTCTTGTGGAGTTAAAACGGATTGTAACAGCAAGCGCGGAGTTGGAAGTAGAACACAAAGATCTGGTGGTGGAACAACGTATTGAAAAGCCCGGGAAATATCACTTGTCGTTCTTCCAGTGGATGCTTACAGTCGTCAGATCCGCAAGAATGCGTATTGAGGATTCAGCAGCATGGTTACAGGCATTCAAAAGTAAAAAGGCAAAACAAGGATATTGGAAACAATTTAAAGATAAAGGAACATCCTTTTCGCTCAACAATGAGCGCTCGCTCGCAACCCAAGCGGGATAATACGATGTTGACAGGCTCTTTGTCCTCTGTTATACTCCTTAAATATACATGAAGACTAACTTGTTTACTCTCATTACCTGCTATCTCCTTATGTGGGAGAAGTAGCGTTGTGGGAGGGAACAAGTAAAACATACTACGCAATAAGAAAATGATCCTCCCAAACGGGAGGTTTTTTTGTGTATGACAGTATCAGAATCAGAACCAAAAACAGGAAGACAAGAAGAGGCATTTGTAGAAAATGCTGTATCCGGCGTGGAACAGGCACTTGATACTACGAAAAGTCATATTGAAGAAGCATCCGAGGAAACACGAGAAGTATTGCATTCTGTCTTCCCTGAAATTTTTCAGTCACCCAGAGCTGCAATGGAGCGCCTCGGCACAGAAATGGTAGCAAAACATATTATTGATGCGCAGATTTCCTATGCTCCAGATGGAATCTACGATACCGATCTCCCTTTTGCAATCGCAACACATCCATACGTCATAACTGAAGGAGAAGCCAAACGTATTGAAGCTGATGGACAAGCCTATAAAGATTTTCTTAACGGGCTTCGGGATTTGTATATAAAAGCAGGGCAAGAGGAAGAATTGACATGGGTAAGAGAAACATTAGAACGAGGTAAAAGCGAGCAAATCGTCACAACGTGGCAAGCTGAACAACTACAACCGATCGCACCTTTTTTTCGGCCCGACATTACGCGTTCAGAAGACGGAAGGGAAAAGACGGTTGAGCTCGTACAAATGATTGGGGGCTGGGGACTTCTTACGGGAACTTCAGAAGCATACACCAAAACAACAGACCCTGAAGACATGCGCATAGTAGGTGATTCTCCCGCCAAGCATTATGTTGAAATGGTGAAAGCCCAAGCTGAAAAAATGTTTGCGGTAAACGAAATAGCTGTGCTTGTTGATGAACCAGGCGATCTACCTGAAGCCCTCGCTAAAACAATTGAAAAACAAACTTCTGATAAGGACTCGGAAGGAATTGCAGAAAAAAGAGACTGTATGCTAAATGTTGTAGCCAGAGATGATATCCAAGTTGGCCCATCTGGGTATAGCAACAAAAAAACAGGAGAACCAATTCTCAGCCTGCAGCTGACAAATCCTTCACAAGAGGAGGCTTTTCCTTCTGTAAAAAGCACCTTTGTCGCAGGACCAAACTTTTTGAAAGGACTCCCAAGGATGATTCCTGAAGGAAAAGATCCGGATATTTCCGGGTATTTAAAATCAATAAAGGGGAAAACAGTAAAACACTGCGGTCCTGATATTGCAAATTTCCAGGTTGCTATTGTGGTAAGTCGAGAGTTAGGAAAATACAAAAGAGAGCTGACTCATTTCGCAAAAGCCTGCAGAGTTGAAGGGGCAAGCGTTGCATGTGTGTACTCAGACGAGGTAAGAGTAGAAGACGGTAAAGCTCGTCTATCAGACGGTCAAGAAGTGAAAGCCGTTCATAGATTTTTTCAAACATATAACCTAACAGATGCAGAAAGACAGATTCTTGATGCAGTTGATCTTATATACCCTCGGTCAAATTCATTCTTGGAAGAAAAATCCACCATGGCACTGCTTTTTGACAACCGGTTGGAAAGATATTGGGAGAAAAAATTCGGGGGGGCGGAAAAGTTTCGGAAGATAAAAGAGATGTTTGCGGAAACACACATGGTGAATGCTTCCGAACCGATGACATTAAATGGAAAAAGCATTGCATGGCACGATTTGCTTCTTATGAGTAAAAATCAACGCTTGGCAGCCGGAGCACCGGTAGTAAAAGTCAGTGGCGCAGACGGACATTTGGTAAGTGGAGAACAATCAGACAGCTGGGGTGCGCGAGGAGTAACAACACCACTGGAAGATGATGTTACCTACCGAAGCTATATAGTGAAAGCTCTCAAGAGCTCTGATCCGGATAGAGCTTTTTCTGTTGTCGCTAAAGCCATGGAGACTGCCGATAGAACAACAGCAATACATCTTTTGGAAGCGTATTGCAATAATATAGACAGTTCTGACGCTGAAAGGGCACATGAAGCATTGGGAGAGTTGGTTGATGTTTACCAACTCTATCGCACCGGTCGCGAACTAAGCGAGCACGCAGCAGCAATAAGGCAAAAAGCTAAACAGCGAGGAGAAATGCCCGATACGGTAAGAGCAGCAGTGGAAACTATGGAACAGGAACAAAAAGCACTTGCTGACCGCCTGAGGGAGCATATTCAACCCAACACATCACTAACCCAGTGGATGAAGGCAAGATTGATAGATTCAGGCATCGAAAACCCAGATGCTATAAGACCACGAAATTATGTATATCAGGAATTCATAAAAAGTGAGTTATTCTACGTACGGCATCTTGATCCGGGAAGTGCCAGCAAGCTCGCTGCTGATAATTCCAAAGAACCGAGAAGAGTTCGTACCGCAAGATTCCATGCGCGATTTAATCCGTTTTATATAGATAATGGAAAATCTGTCAAATTAGCCGGAATAGGAGTAACGTTTTCTCAAACGACAAATCAAAAATCACACCTGGCACGATCAGCAATTCTTGCTCCGGCAGCTATTGCGCCAATGAATTTTTAAAAGATTATGGTACCGATTGTTGAATTACAATTAAGAAACGGCGTAGATCAAAAGATCCATAGAAATGGACATTCGCTTCCTGGTGAAACAGTAAGCCCTGAAAAGCCAGTGGTCTCAGACTACAAAGCACTTTATCCTGTCGTTGAAGCATTATTTACACATCCTGAAAAAGACGTAGCTTATGTAGGTCGCTGGAAGTTTCCTGATCAAAGTGGAAATGACACTTATGTTATGCCTGGAGAAACGCCTGATGTGAAAGGAATTAAAGTTATCCAATCACATCCTGATAATAAAGAGAAAGGCCTGCCTCGATCTACATCAACTATCACATTATTTAGTAAAGAAACAGGAATTCCATTTGCTATTATGGATGCGACAGAATTGACTCCCGCAAAAAGCGCATTAGAAAGCGCCGTTGCGCTTCGCGCCTGGGAGAACGCACAACAGCCTCAAACAGTACGGTTGGGAATTATCGGTGGAGGACCTAATGCCCGTTCCCATTTCGAAGCCTTCAGACAATTAAGTATTAAAGGAATCGAAGAAACTACTATTTATTCACCTCGGGATTCGGGAAGGCTTCTGGTTAGGAAACTCGCTTCAGACTATCAGGATGATTCAATCTATCACAGTGGATCTATCGAGGAGATATTTGAAAGAAGCAATGTTATTGTTTGCGCGACAACAGCCCAAGAACCGTTTGTTACCCCGTGGCATATCCAACAGGGAAAAGGGAAACTTGTTATAGGATTAGGATTTCATGATGTCTCTGAAAAAGCCTTACAAAGTGCACAGATGGTTATTTATGATGATCCAGAGCAATATAGACTTCAGGATTTGGAAGCCGGTAGATATCTTCACTCGTCTCCACCAAATGTCACAACATTATCGGGCGTAGCTTGCGGAGAAAGGCCAATCTCAACTTCCGGTAGTATTATCTTTGTACCCTTTGGCTTGGGAACCATTGATATCGCTTTAGCTCATCAGATTTATAAGGAGGGAAAAAGTGGACATCACTCCTGAAAGTCTTATACAACAAATCTACAAAACAACTTCATTAACTGTTGAAGAAAAAATCCGCTTGGTAAAAAAACTTCCTGAATTTACCTCTGAACAGATCAAGGCACTTACGCAGATCTTACAAAAAGAAAAGGCAAGACTTGACTATATAAAGGAGTTCTATGACTAACAAGCAACGCATACTCAGCATCACTTCGACACTCGGGTCATTAATGGCATTTCAACCCACGCAGCATAAACCAATGGGACTGCGTAATGCGTTTGATTTTTCGACGGAAAGATTGAAAAAAGCCGGTCTTTTTGTTGAAACCTTTGAAACAAACGGCAAACAAACCCTCTATGCAAGTTTTACCAAAAAAAATAGAAAACCGGCTGTTATTCTCAATGGTCACCTTGATGTAGTGGATGCGAAAACCCAGGATTTTGTGCTTAAAGAAAATGGAGACAGACTGTCGGGCCGCGGAACAGCAGATATGCTCGGTTCAGTTGCGCTACTGATTGAATTGTTTTCAGAATTGGCAAGTTTGAAGAAAACGCCTGATTGCGCATTGATGTTGGTCACTGATGAGGAAATAGGAGGACACAATGGTACAAAAGCAGCAAGAGATAAAGGGTATATCCCAAAATTTTTTATAGCTTGTGAGCCAAGTGATGAAAAAATCATTATGGATGCAAAAGGTGTCATCTGGTTAAAGATTGAAACTTTTGGAAAACAAGGACATGCGGCAAGACCATGGTTATATCCTAATCCTGTTATTAAAATGCTTAAAAATCTTCAACAGGTAAAGGAAGTTGTTAAAAAAGATTATAAAAAATCCGAGTGGATAACCACGCACAATCTTACCTCTTTTCATGCAGGTAAAGATATTAACCAAGTTCCTGATAAGGCAGAAGTCATGGTAGATATCCGCTACGTGTCAGGAGACGATCCGAAAAAAATTATACATAAATACTCTCAACATAAAGACTGGAAGGTAACTCCTGTTATGGTAGAACCTCCTGCTCATGCGAAGAAAAAAAATCATTATATAAATCAGCTCCAACGCGCTTCAAAGAAAAAACTTTCTTTTGACAGACAACCTGGGGCAACAGACGCGCGTTTTTATTCGGAAGCTGGTGTCGACTCAATCGTATTCGGACCGATAGGCGGAGGTTATCACTCGGAAAATGAATGGGTATCACAAAGCAGCCTACTCAGCTGTTACAACACATTTTATAACTTTCTTCAAAACATATGAGCGTTGAATATGGCTCCATTCCTGGTGTCGTGAATGGTGCCCGGGAAACAAGAGAACATAGTAGAAATGGAATAAAGTTTTTTGCAGGCTCTGCGCTTCCTGATAAAGAAACGTATCTTCCTCTTGTGCGTTCAGTGCAACCGGGTGAACTTCGTGAAGCAAGTGAGATGGAACGCAGAGTCTGGAGACCTGAAGAAACACTCGATGCGGCAGAATTGTTTTTTAATGTCGGGCGTATTAATGTAGTCGGAAATCCACAATGGGGTAAAGGCACCATTTTATATGGTTTGTCTGAGGTGTGCCATAGGTTTGGGTGGGGATATCTGTTTATAGACGGCCATCACCAAGAAGCACCCACAGAAGAAGTCATTGCTGCAATCGATAAAGCACAAGAACGTGGGTATCCTATTTTTTATGACGCATTCGACCACAATTTCGGTGACGCACGACAAACAGCCGGCGGTATTAGAATGCTGAGTAAAGAAAAACAGGAGGAGAGAACAACTGCCATTATGGAAGCTTTGGATGCTACTACCGTTCCCGTGGCGATCACCAATCATGATGATACATATGCGGAGTTGTTTATAGATCATATACTTAGAGAAAAACTTCAACCGTTTTTGGACAAATATCCTTTATACGAACTCCCAGCGTATCTTCAGTCAGAAGAATCTATTACCGTCTTTTTAGAAGACCACGGTGTTCCCGCATCGCAAGTTGATACACTTTTGCATATGGAAGACGATCCAGAAGTTGTAACGCTTCTTGTAAACACATACGGCGATAAAGCTTTTGTTGATCGTATTTTTACCGCAGTCCGATCATTTTCTGTATTAAAAGAAATGGTGAAACCATGGGATGACGAAAACTTCGTAAAAGCAGGACGACGGGAAGAAGTATTACCTCTTTTGGAAATTATTGAATCTACGCGTGATCCAAAAGCAATCTTACAGCTGGCTCATATCATTCGTGAGGCTGATATGAAAGACGCTTTTTTGTCATTACTTCGAAGAAGTGCAAAAACAGACAGAAAGGCTATGAAAGCAAAACCACAGAGAAAAGAAGTCGTCTTATTTAAAGAGACAAAAAACGATATCCTGCAAAGTTAAGGCGGGATTAAAAATTCGGAGTAACTCCAAAAAAAGCAACGCGCGGACCTTAGATTATTGTGGTAAGTTTGTAATGCCAAAAAGCATTTGATACAATTACTCAGCGGGCTCGTAGCTCAGTTGGTTAGAGCGTTACATTGACATTGTAAAGGTCAGAGGTTCGACTCCTCTCGGGCCCACCAGCCGAAGAATAAAGAATAAGGATTAATTAATAAAGAATGACACGAGACGAAGCATATCAAATACTTACAAAATACCTCAAAAACCAAAACCTTTTGAAGCACTCTCTTGCTGCAGAAGC
>JACOXW010000029.1 GCA_016182205.1 Candidatus Levyibacteriota bacterium | reverse complement strand
CGCAAACACAATTTGAGAAAGCCCAAAATGATGCAAAAACGTTCATTCAAAGTAAAGGAATCCCGCTTGACTCAATCATTATTAACTGGCTATTTCACTGATATGAATATTTTTATAAAACGCTTACTGTTTTCTTTGGGAACGTGTCTTTTGTTGTATTTTTTCTTTTTTGTTACAAGTCAGCATGCACAAACACAACCTCCCCCTGTTCCCTCACCTCTAAACCAAACGTCATCTTCGGGTGGGATTCAGGCAGAAAGTAATCTTGTCACAACACGCGTTGGTAATGCACCGGTTAGTTCAAGCTCTGCCTCTACCAATCTTGCTGCTGTTTTGGATTGGGACACAAAGATCGTCGATTCTCTCCAAAGCGGCATTTGGGGCTATATCAACCGCTTGGTAACGGCGATAACCAACGGCTCCTACTCCACAGGAACATGGTCTGGATCAAGCGATTCCACCGTATATTGGTGTACTTATTCTATTATCGATGCCTACAACCTGGCAGGTGTTGAGGGGCTGAGCAAGTCCAAACACGCAGCAGTTGTAAACATGAGACGGTTTTGGATGAATGCACCCAAAGACACCTACGACTACGCCCCCTACGACAGCGACAATTCAACGCTTGCCTCTGTAAAGCCCGGCTATGCCATTTTTATGGAAAGGTATCCCGGGGTGTTTAGCCAAAACGAACATGTTTCTATGGTGAAGGAGATATCCTTAAATCAACGCGGAGACGGCTATATTATCAGTCAGGATTCAAATTCCTCATCCAAGACACATAAATTTTCCATTAGTGGCTGGAGCGTAATCAGTGGCGCTACATATCCCGTAAGAGGATTCGGCGGTCTTTCGGGACAGAGTATTCCCCAACCTTCTTCCGGAACAAATGGTTTCTTTGCAACGCTTCCCGGCACTAGCGCAGGAGCGGCAATACTTGGAGATGGTCAAAAAGTAGATTTGAACGGAACAAGAGCACAACCCTCTTTCAGCGTCATTAAATTATGGATTGCAGCTTTTGCTTTTAAAAACCTTCCCATGTCATCTACATATACAATAACAGAGGCTGATAAAATCGGCGGGACCGGAAGGCTGCAGTTTGGTCCGTTTCCAAACACAATCACCAATAGAGACCTTATACGACATATGCTTGTCTACAGCGACAACATGGCGACAAACATCCTAATAAAAACCCTGGGTGGTTTTGCTGAAGTAAATAACTTTATATCGCAAGCAGGATATAACCAAACCAGGGTGCAGAGGTATCTTGGAGAAACCAACTATACAACAGCCAACGACAACTATACATCTGCCTCAGACGGCGTACGCCTTATGCAGAATTTGTATAATGGTTCCGTTGTTAACCCACAGGTTTCCAACGAGATTATAGCAATCTTGCATGAACGTAGGGCAAAAGAAGACCCACGCTATGTCTATATTTGCCGAAAGATTCCCAATACGGACTGTGTCGAAAAAAGCGGTATTGGCCCGCGCACAAGAAATGACACTGGCAGTTTTATTGCAAAATCAGGAAAACGGATATTCCTCTCTGTCTTGACAACCGATGTCAGCAACGAACCGGCAGCTGAAGAAGAAATAGCCAAAATTGCCGAGATGCTCTATGACACTCAGTAGGGTTTTTTGGTATGATCGGAAAGATCTATGAATTATTTTTTTGAAATAATAAAAAGAAACAAAATATACTTTTCCGTCATCGGTTTTTTACTTCTTGCCATACCGATTGGATTTATTCTCTTTACGGCTTTAGGATCTCTTCCGGCTCAACAAAACACCACAACCGTCTCTAACAACAAGCCTGTCTCTTTGATAAAAACCTCTCCAACGCTAGGTGCTTTAAATATCGGAATCTATGAAAAGGTTTCCTTTGTTTTTTCAAGACCTCTTGATCCCTCTGAACAAGAAGGAGTAAAATTTACTACCAGTCCACCCGCAGCATTTTCCTCTTCGTGGAATAGCTCCCAAACCTCGCTTGTTTTTGCCCCCAAAACGCCGCTTGTTCCAAATCAACAATATACATTTATACTTTCATTCCGCGGCATACGTCTTCAGTCTTCATTTACTACCGTTGGGATTGAAGATGTTTCAACAAAGGATCAGATAAAAACACAGTCTGAGGCGGATAAGAAATATGGGGAATACACCGACTCGCTGAATCAGCTCTATCCCTGGAACCAAAACCTTCCCCTGCAAAGCGATAATTACTTTGTATATTTTGACCCTGACAAAAAAGAAATCATCGGCAAACTCTACCCCCAGACAGGAGAACAGGAGTCGATTGAATCACAGGCGGAAATCATGAAAAAAGACGTTCTCTTAAAACTCGCCGCTTATGGGGTAGACACGAGGACTGTTCCGGTTTCCTGGATTATCACCCCTGAACCCTAACGGGCATAATTAAATGAAGGTAAGATGAGTCATTTACGATTTTAAATACCCCGGGGTTTAGCGGTCCGGTCATTTCAAACAGCATGTCGTTTTCCTCAATGTTGCCCAATACGTCCAACAGATATCGTGCGTTAAACGCAATTTCGTTCTCTTCTCCTGTAAGCGTTGCCTCAACATCAACGGTATTGTCGCCCACGGAAGGAGAATTTGCAGAAACGACAAGGGAGTTCTTTCGCAGAGAAAACCTAATAATGTTGGCTGACTCTCGTGCAAATATCGCACATATCTTCACTGCTTTTTGAAGCTCCTCTCTGTCAAATTGTACTTTTGAACCATGGTCTAGTGGGATAATGCGTTCATATGGCGGGTATTGGGCATCAATTAATCTTCCAACAATTATTGTAGCTCCCGCCTGAAAAATTATTTGATTTTTCCCTTCCGCAATAAAAACATCAACATCTTCCTCTTTCAACTGCATCAATTCTTTAAATACCCTTGCTGGAACAATAAGCGATCCGTCTTCAGCTCCTTCTTCTTTTTCTACAGCGGTGTTTTTTAGGGAAAGCCGATATCCGTCTGTTGCAGCAAAAAGAAATCCTTCCTTTTGTTTTTTCATATAGATTCCTGACAGGGCCGGCCTTCCTGTGTCTATGCCTGCTGCAAAAATAACCTTCCCGAGTTCTTTCTGAATCACTTTTTGAGGGAGAGAGGCGATTTTTTCCCCTTTCTCCTCATATAGCTTTGGGTAGTCCTCCGGCGACATTGTTGGAAAAGAGGTTTTTGATTTTTGTGTAATTACATCAAAAGATGCCCCTCTTGTTTGAAGTGTTGTTTTTTCCTGGGAAAGGGTTGCAATCAGTTCTGAAAATGTTTTTGCCGGAATAGTAATTACGCCCTCTTCTTCAATGTTGGCTGGTATTTCTGTTTGGATACCTATTTCTAAATCCGTAGCACATATAAACAATTTTCCCTGTCTTGCTTCTAAAAGGTAATTAAGTAAAATGGGTAGTTGACTTCTTGTTGAGATAGCATGATTAAGGAAAGATATTTTTCTTTGTAAGTTTTCAGAAAGCATTGAGAGCTTCATAGGATTTGTATTATACACAAGACAAAAGAGGCAGTATCGTTATTCTTGTTTGTTGTAGTAGTAGTGTATATGGATAAGTGGAAAAAAGCAAGAGGGGGTGCCTAAAAAAATGTGGATATCTTGTGCAAAACCAACGGGGAAAACATCTGTAAAACCCCTTTTGTGTCTTTTGTGGATATTTTTATCACCTAAGTCCTTTGGTTATCCCCGAGATTTCCTCAGACAAGCTAGCTTTAGAACCCACCAAAAGTTCCATTTTTTCCACACCGTGCATAATAGTTGTATGGTCTCGTCCTCCTAGTACGTTTCCAATTTCAACAAAAGTCAAATCAAGCTTTTTCTTCAAGAGATACATGGCGATCTGTCTTGCCTTGACTAGGGACGCGTCTCTTTTGGGGCCTTTAATTTGAGTGGTTTTTATATTGTAGTACTCACAAACATGCTTGATAACGTCCTCTGCGTGTAGCGGGTGTAAGTCCCTATCTGCTCTTTTTTGGAGAGCGTTTTGAGCAAGAGACGGTGAAACGTCCTCTCCTTTTGTGGCAGCCTCGGTAATAATACGAAGGAGAGCCCCCTCAAGACTTCGTGTGTCCTCAACGCTTTGGGCAATGACCTTGGCTACGTCGATAGAAAGTTCAACGCCATATTTTTTGGCTTTAATTAGCAGTATGGCCGTTTTTAGCTCAAAGTCAGGAGTCTCTATGTCAACAGTGAGTCCTCCTGAGAACCGTGATGACAAGCGCTTTTCAAGTTTTTGTATTTCACTTGGCGGTCTGTCTGAAGAAAGAACAATTTGCGCTCCATGGTCAATAAGGATGTTGAACGTATGAAACAATTCTTCTTGAATCTTGTCTTTTCCTGCAATAAACTGTACATCGTCAATGATCAGCAGTGAGGCGGATCTAAATCTTTTTTTCATTGCGTGCGTTTGGTTTGTTCTAATTGCTTCAACGACCTCATTGGTAAATTCCTCACTCGTTATGTAAATAATTTTTTTGATAGGGTCTTTTTGATAAACATCATTTGCGATTGCTTGCATAAGGTGGGTCTTTCCTACCCCTACAGGCCCATAGATAAAAAGAGGGTTATACATTTTGCCCAAGTTTTTTGCGACAGTGGTCGCAGAGATATAAGCGAGTTGATTGCTGGATGAAACCGCCATGTTTTGAAAGGTATAATCTGGACGTACCCGCGGAAGGTGTCCAATGGGCTTAGGGGCTTCTGTTGCTCCTGCAAAAAGAGGGGCGTCTTTTTGTGAAACACTTTCAGCCTGGATTGTTTTGGGAACAAAAATTACCGTGACATCCTTTCCCAGCTGGTCTTTAAGCATTTTGTGGATAAGTGAGAGATACCGCTTTTGAATTAGATTAATAATCATGGTTGAAGGAGCTGCAACAGTAGCCGTGTTTTCCTCCAGGGAAAGAAGTGCGGTGCTTTTAAATAAGGTTAAAAAATTGGCTTTGGAAACTTCTGCTTCCAGAACCGTCAGCACGGTATCCCATACTCGTTTTTTTTCTTTGTCATCCATAGCGAACTGTTTTGAGGAGGAGAAAAAAGTCTCTTGTAATAAGGGAGTGTAACGATGTGGATAACTTGTTGTCAAGTGGGAAAACCAACAATAAGGGACTATTAAACCTCAACTGTCTTTAAACACAATCAAGTTTCTGTTATAATAGCCAGGATGGAAAAATTCATTAAGCTAAAAAAAGTTAAACGAAAAAGAAAGCACGGGTTTCTTTTTCGCATGGCAACGCATGCAGGAAAGAAAGTTTTAAAAAGACGCAAGGAAAAAAAACGAACACGTTTGACAATATAATCTTTTCCCATGCTCAAAAAACAGTATAGGTTGGGGAAAAAAGAAAGAACAGGACTGTCCTCGCCTTTAGGTATCCGTCACACCGCGCTTTTTGTTATGCGGTTTTGGGAGACAGAGAATCTTTATCCGCGCTTTGCGTTTGTAGTAACAAAGCGGGTTGATAAGAAAGCGGTGGAGAGGAACAGATTACGGCGCATGATGCAAGCTTGCGTACAAAAACATTATTCAAAAATACATCGAGGGTATATCATTGTGGTGTCGGCAAAGAAAGAGATGAAGGGGAGTTCAGGGGAAAATGTTTGTCAGCAAATAACAACGGTTTTAAAAAAAGAACAAATTCTATGAAACATATTGCAATTCACGCGATAACGATTTACCAGCTTTTTTTGGCATTTCCATTAAAAACAATTACGGGCACACAGTCTGTTTGTCGTTTTTCCCCAACCTGTTCTGCTTATGCTAAAGAAGCAATACAAATACACGGGGCATGGAAAGGGCTCTGTTTGGGAATGCAACGACTGTTTTCGTGTCAGCCTTTTTCTAAAAACCCGAGAATGCAAAACGCATAAATTATGATTGAATTATTCCAAACACTTTTTGTCCATCCACTTCTCAACCTGCTTGTTGCGATGTACCAGTTGTTTTCTTTTCTTCATATCCCTTCAGCGTTGGGATTTTCAATAGTTGGGCTAACTGTACTGATTCGCTTGTTGCTTTCTCCCCTAACAGCAACACAGCTAAAGGCTTCCAAGAAAATGCAGGATATTTCTCCCCACATTTCTCGTATTCGTGATCAACATAAAAACGATGCAAAACGCATACAGGAGGAAACGATGCGTTTATATAAAGAACATGGAGTAAATCCGGCTGCAGGGTGTTTGCCCGTCCTTTTACAACTACCGCTTATTTGGGCGTTATACTCCGTTTTGCAAGAGGCGGTTCGTGAAAATGCGAATGTGGTGGCAGAAGTTAACAAGGTGGTCTATGTAGATGCGTTGAAGCTACAGAGTCCTTGGAACACACATTTTTTCGGAATACCTTTGGGGCAGACACCTTCTCATTTGGTTTCGGTATTACCACTGATTGTGCTTATTCCGCTTATTACCGCAATATTACAATTCATCCAATCAAAAATGATGGTTGCTGCCAAGCCGACAGCAAGTATAAAACAGGTAAAGAAAAAAGGGGAAGAGAAAAAACAACAAGATGATTTTGCACAAGCATTCCAAACTCAATCTCTTTATATCTTCCCTATTATGATCGGATGGTTTTCTTATACGCTGCCGGCAGGGCTCTCTCTATACTGGAATACCTTTACGCTTTTTGGTATACTACAGCAATATCAAGTTCATGGATTAGGCGGTCTTTCAGACCTCCCTTTTCTTAAGGAACGGAAAAATAAATAACCATGGCAGCAAAAAAAACAACAAAATCTATCGCCCAGAAAACGGCCAAAGAGTTGTTCAAAAAGCTCGGTATTGAAGGAGATTTTTCTTGCGAAGAATCCGAGGATGGCGTTCAGTTGGTACTTGATACCAAGGATACAGGTGTTGTTATTGGTTATCATGGTGAGGTTTTAGAGTCACTTCAGCTCGTTCTTTCTATAATGGTTTCAAAACAGCTTGATTCATTTGTCAGAATTGCAATCGAGGTTGGAGATTACAAAAAAAACAGGAGCGATTATTTAGAACAAATTGCCCGCTCTGCAAAAGAAAGAGCTTTGTTACAACGCCAAGATATTATGCTCCCAAACCTTAAGTCATGGGAACGCCGGATTGTCCATTTGCTATTTGAAGATGATCCGGAGGTTACGACAGAATCGGTCGGTGAAGGAAGAGAGCGCATGTTGGTTGTGAAGCCGAAATAATCGTGGTATGCTGTTTGGGTGCGAACAGGTCCTCTTTTCCACATAGAGAAGTTTGTTTTTTTTCTTCTCCTCGTTTTTTTACCAACGCAATTTGGAAAACATTTTTGGCCTAGTTTTTCTTCTGTCTTAGGCATTCGAGTTGACTACCTTTCCCCCACTCTCTTTGCAACAGACATTCTCGTTGGCATTTTATTAATGGTTGTTTTGTCTCAAAAGAAGAAAGCATTTCGTTTTTTCAATATTCTTCGTTCAACATTATTTATCCTTTTTTTATGTTCGCTTGGTGTAAGTATTTTGGGTAGCCTACAGCCCCTAGCTGGAATATATGGATTTGTCCGTTTTATAGAATTTTTCTTTGTAGGATGGTTTGTTTATCAATTTACTAGAGAGAGAAAACAGATATTTCTTAAGACCCTTGCCATGGCGTTTTCAATTACTGTAATCTTTGAATCACTTTTGGCCATAGCGCAGTTCTATCAGCACGGGTCGCTTGGTGGTATATTTTATTTTTTGGGAGAGCGTTTTTATACTGGGCAAACTGTAGGAATAGCAGAGGCAGTTGTTAACGGAGCACTTGTGCTGCGCCCTTACGGTACATTCTCACACCCAAATGTATTGGCAGGGTTTTTGCTTTTAGGAGTAACCATTCTGACCTATGCATGGATGACACTTAAGAGAAGAAATCTTTTTTTATTTGGTATAGCTATCGGTATTCTAGGAATTGGAGTTACTTTAAGTAGAACAGTGGTAATTCTTTTTTTACTCCTTTTTTCTTTATGGGTAATCAGGCTTATAAAAACACATTCAATAAAACAAATAGGAATAGCCGTAACTGCTGTTTGCCTAGTTGGGTTTTTTGTTAGCCCATCTTTCGATCGTTTTTTCTCCTCGTTTTTTAAAGAACCGTCATTTTATGAACGCAAAATTCTTATTGATCATGCCTTTTCCCTTATTGCCTCCTCGCCATTGTTTGGTGTAGGCGTTTACAATACTTTTTACTATCCGGTTGCATTGTCTGCAAGAACAATAGGGATATTTTATCAGCCAGTGCATAATATTTATCTTTTACTTGTGGCGCAAATAGGATTGGTAGGAAGTAGTATCGTTGGCGTTTTTATATATCAAACCACAAAAGGCTTATGGAAAAAAAGAAGAAAAGGAATAGCTAGGCTTACTATGACTCTTCTTTGCGTTGTGGGCATACTGGGAATGTTTGATCATTACTTTCTTTCTTTAGAACAGGGGCAGTTACTGCTTGCGCTCGTTTTAGGTATGGCAACCGGCGTGTCAAGCAGCAATATAAAATCGACGGAAATGGTACAATAGCCTATATGATTACGATAAATACAGATGGTGGAGCAAGGGGAAATCCAGGGAGAGCTGCGGTAGGTGTTTATATAAGCGATGATAAAGGAAAGGAGCTTTTGGCAATGGGCAAAACAATTGGGTTTGCGACGAATAACGTGGCCGAATACCGTGCAGTCATTGAGGCGCTGGAGTGGGTTTGTGAACACAAGGAGCAACTTGAGGACACAACAATTCGCTTTTTGCTTGATTCAGAGTTGGTGGTTATGCAACTGACCGGCATGTATAGAGTAAAGAATCCGGTCCTGCAAGGGTTACTGTTTACTATTAGAACTTTGGAAAGCAAGATGCCGTTTGCTCTTACTTATAAACATATTCCAAGAGCGCAAAATAAGAAAGCGGATGCGTTGGTTAATAAAGCGCTGGACAACCTGCTTTGACTCTCCTAAAATAAGGATAGCGCAACTCTTCAAAAAGATTGCACCTTCCTCTTTATGAAACGACCTATTTTCCAGGTAGCTCAAAAAGATCAACCGCCCGTTATTCTTGTTGTTGATAAAGAAGGACTATTGGGAAGTTTTTTTGTCGAACAATTACCTGAGGCTGGACGCATTGTTTTTGTTGCAGGAAAAAGTACGATACAAAGAATTAAGGTGGTGCAGGTTCCCTTCAGAGAAAAAGTTCCAACAATCCCCGACTTAAATTACTCGCACCTTTTTATTTTTTACCACGGAGAACCAGCGGTCTTTGATTTGCTTGACCATTTTATCGCAAAGGCTCGCTTGGATAAGGCCCATCTTTTTCTTTGCGTTTCTTATAAGGTAGTAACGCCTCATCTCTTGACGATTCTTGAAAACACAAATAGATACGTGTCTCTTGTTGTGTTGGGAGACATATTTGGAAACAGCATGGCAGTTTCCGGTACTACAATTGGTACGTTTTTAAAAGACGCAAATGATGAGGGAAAAATAACCGTGCCGGGGGAAGGACTAGTTGTTACCTATCCGGTATTTATAAACGATGTTGTAGAAGAATTGCTTAAAGTAGGATTTGGTTCCGAACAATCAGCAAAATTGCTGTATCTGTTTCCTCAGCATGCTCCGACCGAGTTGTCTCTTGCGCGAATGCTTCAAAAAATCAATCCACTTCTGCGTATTTTATTTTCTCAAGACAAGCGGACAGTACATGAAGACATTCCGTTTCAAAAGATGTCTCGTTTCCAAGCGCAGTTTCTTCTTCCGTCTAACTACGCACTCCTGAAAAAAATAAAAGAGTCTGGTATGCTTTCACAAGATGAAAAAGAAAGAGCGCGGGAACAGAAAAAACAACAACCGGTTGTTCTTCATGAAAATACACAAATTAAAAAAAGACCAATTTTTCAGTACACCTTTTTACTTATCGCCTTCATCTTTTTACTTCCGGCATTTATCTCACTTGGGTTTTTAGGCAGTGGGATAGCTGGGCTGTATTTGGCAAAAAACTCACTGCTTTCAGGAGATTTCTCTTCGGCAAAACAAAGAGCCTCTTTAGCACAAATTAGTTTTCAACTAGCGCAAATAGCAGAAGGAGTAGCTGCTCAAGAACTTGGACTGTTTAATCATGCACAGGTAATTTCATCTCTTCAAAAAAAAACAACCGCCGGTTACGATGGAGCATCCGCGCTCCTTTTTATTACAGATGCGTCAGATCGATACACCAGAATCGCCGTTGGTAAAAGTACGACGCCAAAGGAGGATTTCTTATACGCCACAAACAGCATGAAAAAGTCTCTTACAATTTTGGAGAAAATGGATGCTGAAAAAACATTTCCTGAACTTTCTGATATTAAGCCTTTCATAAAGCTTATGGGGAGTACCGTTGATACATTTCCTGCCCTTTTTGGATTTGAAGGAGAAAAAACATACGCGGTTTTATTCCAAAACAACATGGAGCTTCGGCCAGGCGGAGGATTTATTGGATCGTACGGTATACTTCGCATGGCATACGGGAAAGTAAAAGACTTTACCATCCATGACGTTTACGATGCTGATGGACAGCTTCGTGGTCACATAGAACCACCATTTCCTTTGAGGCGCTATCTCCCCACAGCACACTGGTTTTTAAGAGATGCAAATTTTTTTCCGGATTTCCCAAAAAGTGCATCGTTTTCTGCAAACTTACTTCAGAAAGAAACGGGTGTTGTGGTGGATGGGGTTATCGGGGTTGATGTTTCTTTTGTAAAACTATTGGTATCTGTTTTAGGGCCTTTGAATATTGTGGATTACAAGCGGGTAGTGACTGTTGATAATTTTTATGAAATAACGCAAGCGCATGTTGAAAAGAATTTTTTCCCTGGATCGACACAAAAAAAAGACTTTTTAAGATCTGTATTTTTTGCTTTACAGGAAAAAGTTTTTTCAGCAAAATCACTCCCCTACTTATCGCTTGCAAAAGTGATCGCCCAGGCAACCTTTGAAAAACATCTTATTATTGCTTTTTCAGACCCACAACTGCAGAGGCTTTTTGCCGTGAATGGTTTTTCCTCTTCATTTTTCGATAACCGTATGGATGGCCCGACTATAGTAAACGACTTCTTGGGAATTAGTGAAGCAAATTTGGGTGTTAATAAAGCTAATGCTTATCTACAAAGAAAAGTGGAACAGGTTGTAACAATTGGCGACGATGGATTCCTGCGAAACAGCATCACGCTCCGATATAAAAATGAGAGCACAAAATGGCCAGGCGGTGATTATAAGAACTATCTCCAAATCATTGTGCCCAAAGGCTCTGTTCTTTCAGAAATCCTCATAGATGGGCAAGCGCAGCAGATTTTTCCGGCAGTGACAGATTTTACTGTTTATGAAAAAAAGGATTTTATTCCTCCATCTGGCCTTGAGGTAGAGACAGTAGAGGACTTAGGAAAAACTATCTTCGGATTTCTTCTGGTTGTGCCGCAGGGAAATTACAAAACACTTCGGATTACCTATACCCTTCCAAAGCAGCTTCGTACTCCAGAAAAGATAACATATGATCTTATTTACTTTAAGCAACCTGGAACAGAAACCTATCCGTATTCTTTTACAATTCAAGCACCGAAAGAGATTCAAATTTTCAAATCACCACCATTTTTTTCAAGGAAAGGGGAGAGTGCATGGTGGGAAACTTTTATTTCGCAAGATCAGAATCTTAGGGTAACTTTCTCTCGCAGGTAGGATAGCTTTTATGCTGCCAATGCCCGAATATTATCCGAATCAGCTTGCAATGACGGGATTTCTTCAAGGGTGTTTCTGATAAAATTCGAGCAGTGGTATAAAAAAGATCAGTATAGCTCAAAGGACTCAAGTAGCTTTCTATTCCCCTCAATTTGAAATCTTAGCAGGTCTTTGTAGAGTCCTTTTTTCTTCGCCAACTGTTGTGGCGTTCCATATGCTGAAATAGTTCCTTCTTCCAGTACTATGATTTTATCAACATTTTGTATGGTGGAAAATCTGTGGGCAATTACAATAACGAGTTTGTCTTTCATAAGATTTTTCAATGCGTCTTGGACTTCTTTTTCAGATTTTGCATCAAGAGAGCTCGTTGCTTCGTCCAGAATAAGTATCGGGGAGTTCTTAAGAATCGCTCGTGCAATTTGGATTCGTTGTTTTTGCCCGCCTGATAGCCTGACTCCTCGTTCTCCTACCTCCGACTCAAGCCCTTTGGGCAATGCCATTACAAAGTCATACGCATTTGCCAGCTTGAGAGCTTCTATAATAGTTTTTTCTTTAACATAGGGTGAACCATAAGCGACGTTTTCTCGTACCGTTGATGAAAACAACTCATTTTCCTGAAACACCAAAGAAATATTATTGCGTATATATGTATGAGAAAGCTTTGCATAAGGTGTTTTTTTCAAGAAAATTGTTCCTTTGTTGGGTTCATAAAATTTCAGAATCAAATTTACGACGGTGGATTTACCTACACCGCTATGACCAACAAGCGCAACTTTTTCATGTGCATTGATGGCAAAGGACACACTTTTCAATACCTCAGCCGACGCTTCATATTTAAAAGAAACGTGCGAAAAGGTAATTGTCGGATTTTGTACCTTTTCTAGCTTCACGTTAGTGGTAAACGGTTCCTTGGCCGGTAGGTCAAGCACCTCAAAGAAATCTTTTGATCCAGCTTCTGCGAGCTGGATATTGGTAAGAATGAATGACATTGCAAAAAGCGGTCTTCTGGCTTGTATAACAAGTTGGAGAATCAGCACCATTTCTCCCACACTTAATATGCCCCTGAAGGTACTATAAAATACGACAAGATTTATAAGAAGTAAAATGATATTGAGAGAAAGACCACGGAGAAAATCAAATGTGTGGAAAGCTGAGCTTTGTTTGGCATAAATGGCATTTGATTCTTCGAGATTATTTTCTATCAGACGCACTTCATTTTTTTCGTTATTAAAACTTTTAACTAAGCGAATATTACCGATAACTTCCTGTATGCGACCGCGTGAGTAATCTTCTATTTGGTTTTTCTTTATTTCTTCTTCGCCCCATTTTTTAGAGGAGTAGTAGGAGAGGGAGAGATATACGGGGAAGAGAAGAAAAGTAAAAATAGCAATCGGTATATTGTAGTAAGCAAGAACAAGAATGGTAAAAATACTTTGAAGAAACATAGGAAGTATAAAATTAGTTGCTGTGTTAATGAAATTTTGGATGGAGGTAATACCACGGCTTAACTGGTTGACAATTTTGCCGGAAATTTCAGAATCGAAATAACTTTGTGGAAGGGAGAGGACTTTATTATAAAAAAGTTCCGTTAAGAACTTCCTAAGCTTTCCCCCAAAATGATCTCCCAATCGGTTGCTTAACGTTGTGAGAATAAGAGACAGTAAATTGGCTGCAAACGAAAGCGCAATGAAGAAAAAAAGACTACTTAGATTAGCTTGCTTTCCCTGCAGCTTGGAGATAATTTCATCAACAATATATTTTGAAAGAACCGGTGCTATAAGCTCTACTGCAGCAGTAATTACGATCAAAACAGCAATAATGGAAAAAAGCACATGGAGAGGTTTGGATATTTGTAGAATTCGCAAGATATTTTTCATTTGCTCACATTATACAAGAAATCAGGTGTAGATAAGAGAGAAAACTCGAAAAATCATGCTATAATAAAGATCTGATGGATTTATTTTCAATCGTTCTTATTGTTGCAGGCCTTGCGCTTTTTGAGACTATCAGTAGCGTTGATAACGCCATTATTAATGCTGAAGTGCTTTCTACAATGGGCAAAAAAGCACGGCAGTGGTTTTTATTTTGGGGATTATTTTTTGCAGTTTTTTTGGTCCGTGGTTTACTTCCATGGGCAATCGTCTGGGCAACGCTGCCAGGTTTGGGACCAGTTGGGGCTTTGACTGCGACATTTAGCAATGACCCGCACGTGATAACTGCGATTGAGGCATCGGCTCCTATTTTACAACTCGGCGGAGGAGTGTTTTTGGTTTTTCTTTTCTTCCATTGGCTATTTCTGGAACCGAAGCGTTTTGGTTTTCCTACCGAACAGTTCTTTTTTTCTCAAGGTGTGTGGTTTTTCGCTGTTGTATCAATAATTTTGTCTGCTATTGTATGGTTTGCGTTAAGACAAAATCCTATGCTCGCATTTGGCGCAGTGGTGGGATCAACAGCCTTTTTTATCACGCACGGGTTTAAGGAAAACGCAGAGAAAGAAGAAGAACGATTGATGGAAAAGGGGAGCAGATCAGATATCAGCAAAATCTTTTACCTAGAAGCGATTGACGCGACGTTTTCCATTGATGGCGTTTTGGGGGCATTTGCATTTACGCTTTCAGTCCCGCTTATTCTTTTGGGAAACGGTCTTGGTGCGGTAGTCCTAAGGCAGTTAACTGTTGGGAATATAGATCGGATAAAAAGATATATGTATTTAAAAAACGGCGCAATGTATTCCATTCTTGTTCTGGGGACCATTATGATTCTTGACGGATTCGGTACGCATATTCCTCATTGGCTTTCACCTCTCTCAACATTTCTTGTAGTCGGGTATTTCTTCTTTAGATCAAAAGCCGCAATTAAAAAAGGATAACAGTAGCTACTTTTTATGCAACAAGAGAGATATTTTTGCAAAAATACGTTGTCTTTTTGATTTTGTATTAATACCGTGATAGACCGCAGGCAGCAGTGAGACAATAATGACAAAAAAGATAATAAGTTCAAAGTATTTATCCGGAATAAATTTCCCCAGATAGTATCCACAGAGTGTTAAGCCAACTGCCCAAAGCAAACTACCGATGACGTTATAAATCATAAAAATCTTAAGATCCATTTGTGCAATTCCTGCAACAATCGGCGCGAAGGTTCTAATTATAGGTATAAAACGTGCAATAATTATTGCTTTTCCTCCGTGGTCTTTGTAAAATTTCTGCGCATTTTCGATATGTTTTTTATGAAAGAGTACCGAGTCTTCGCGGTTGAATAATCGGCGTCCAACTTTATGCCCAAAAAAGTACCCGACAGTATTCCCAAGCGTCGCAGCAATAAAAAGAAGAATACATAAGACAAAAACATCTAAATATCCTTTTGCAGCAAAAATGCCCGCAGTGATTAGCAAACTGTCTCCCGGAAGAAAAAATCCAAGCATAAGGCCTGTTTCAGCGAATACAATAGCGAAAACACCAGGATAACCAAAGGTTGAAATAAGAAATTGTACGTCAAGATACTGATGAAGAAGACCGAAAAGTTCACGCATAAAAATCATTATAGGGGAGAGGAGGATATCTGTCTATTACTTTTTTGCTTCGTGTATGGCAAGTGCTTCCAATTCGCATGGCCCGTTACAAACAGTACAAAGCGAATTTTTTTTGAAGCGGACAGCTCTTCCGTGTTCAATTAGCATGTAGGTAAGCGGAAGCCAATCTTTTTTATCAAAACGTTTCATAAGATCTTGCTCGATTTTATCAGGATTGGTATTTGTGCTCAGTCCGAAACGTTGCGCCTGTTTTTTTACATGAGTATCTACTGCAATGCCTTCAACAATCCCGTATGCGTTTCCCAAAACGATATTTGCTGTTTTACGTGCGACACCTGGGATGATAAGCAGTTCTTCCATAGTTTTCGGAACTTCTCCATGAAATTTTTCTAAAATCACTTTTGCGGCAGCTTGCAGGTTTTTTGCTTTGTTATTATAAAACCCCGTAGATTTAATATCCATTGCCAGTTCCTCTATTGGTACTTGGGCAAAGTTAATTAACTCTTGTATTTTGGGGGTAATCTTTTTAATTTTTGCTCGTAATTTCGCATTTTGCATTTTAAACTTTAAATTTCGAAATTTTGGAAAAAGTTTCGAGGTTACTTTATTCACCGTCATATCGGTGCATTGGGCAGAAAGTATCACTGCCGTAAGAAGTTCGAAATTATTGCCGTAGTGAAGAACGATTTTTGCATGCGGATAATGTTTTTTCAGTAGCTCCAATAAAAATTTTGCATCAACTTCCATGAGGGTATTGTAGCATGTGCTTAGGAAGTTGCAAATTCCACAATTGTTGTTGCAGTTGGTGTCTGTGTTTTATCCAAGATTGGTCGTGGTTGCTGTGAGGGTTTCTGGTCCATGGTTGCCATTTTCCATTGTGCATTTTGCAAAGCTGCACGATGTTCTAGTAGCTGATCAGGCGGAGCAGATCGTGGTTTGTACTGTATTGGACGCGGTTGTTTTTCCATCAGTTATTATGATACATAAAGATTTTCTATCTTGCTTGACCAGGATGTGACATATCGCACACATTCTCCTGACAGACTAAGCTAAACAATCAATTGAGCAGCACCTATTAGGGGACTATGTTCTATATGAGTGAACGATATAGAATACCCAGGAGCCAGTTTTTTTACTGTCAGCTCAACATGTTCTTTGAAATTCCAGCCGTTCCAGAAAAGACTGCCTTCGGCAACACAGATAAGATTGCGTTTCTTAAACTGTGCGATACCTGCGATTTGGCAAGCGACAAGTTCTGCGGCGTGAGAAAGAATGTTTTGCGCAAGAGCTGTTTCTTTCTTGCCGTTTCGTGCGATTGCGTCCAGGTCAGCTGTTGAGGAAAGAGGAGGAAATAAAAGATGTTTTTTTCTTGCGAGAAGATTAAAATGTTGGAAAAGATATCCACCCGCTATTTCTTTCTCAAAGACATTAACTCCCGGTTTTGCTGATGTTTTATCTATAATTTTTGTCGTATCTAAAAAAGGAAACTTGTTGAAATTGCCAGCTTCAAGATTTATGGCTGTTTGATCATCCAAAAAGAACGCAGCGTTATATCCAGTGCCGAGAACAAAACAAACCAGCTCATCTTTTTGATATTTAATAAGACCTGAGAGCAAAAGGCAAATTGTATCGTTTGCGACAGAAACCTTTACGGATCGTTTTTGGGTATTGCCTATATGCATCTCAATTTCTTTCCCGATGTGCTTTTCTGCAAGTCCTCTAAACTCGTGTTCTTTGGTTCCATAAAGAAAAATGCCATCAAGCAGTCCGTTTATTAATACGGGTTCTAGTGGATAAGCAAAATTAATGGCTATTGCCGCAACTTTTTCATCAATGTCTCTATCAATAAACGAAAGAAAGTCTTCTTTTGTGTGAAAGACAGGTTGTTTACGCTCCTTTTGTCCTATCAGATCAAGTTGTTTTCCTCGCTTTTTCATAAGAGCAATCCGCGTTATGCTTCCACCGATACTTATGACTTGAAAAATTTC
>JACOXW010000028.1 GCA_016182205.1 Candidatus Levyibacteriota bacterium | reverse complement strand
TAGATTGGTTCAGAATTATCAATATCGCAGGTGAAAAATTAACGGATCAAGAAATACGTAATGCAGTTTATACCGGGTCATGGCTGAGTGACGCTAAATTAAAATTCAGCAAATCAAATTGTGCTGCGTATTTGCTGGCAAATGACGGCGGGCAATTAGTTAGTGGGTCGCCAATTCGGCAAGAGTATTTAGAAACTGCACTTTTGTGGATTAACGACGGTAAAATAGAGGATTATATGGCAAAACATCAGCACGATTCGAACGCTGAAGAGATATGGAACTATTTCCAAAATGTCATTGCGTGGGTGAGAAAATTTTTTATCAATTACCGAAGGGAAATGAGCAGCGTTGAGTGGGGTAAGCTATATAACGAATTTAAAAATGCGAGATTGATCCCTGAGAAACTGGAATCTGAAATATCCAAGCTAATGATGGATGAAGATGTAACCAAAAAATCTGGTATTTATCTATACATTTTGACAAGACAAGAAAAATATCTATCAATTCGGGCATTTACCGATAAAATGAAACGAGAGGCCTATGAACGACAAAAAGGAATTTGCTCAGTTTGTAAAAAACATTGGGATATTTCCGAGATGGAAGCTGATCACATCACTCCGTGGGTTGAGGGTGGAAAAACAGCTACAGAAAATTGTCAGATGTTATGTAGGGACTGTAACCGTAGAAAAGGTAAAGTATAATTGTATCAATGCTACAGCTTTAACTGCTTGACCTTTTGCTACGAAAAGCATATATTCTCCTTGGAGACTTAAGAATACCTTAAAATATCTTAGGTTGTTTAATAGAGATTGAGACTGTCGGCCAACCGGCAGATGCGTGGATGACTTAAAATTTACGCATTTTAGATAAAAATAAAGATGTTATTATCTTATTTTACTCTTGATTGTTCAGCAAACATAGATACGGATAATATAGAAGATATACTTCCTCATTCGGCAATTCATGAAATTTTAATAGAAGCCGTCAACGTTCGTCCACCAATGGCAGTGACTTATAAAATTACTCTATTTTTTAAAGAACCATTACCAGAGAGCGAACTACAGAAAATAATGGAAGAATTTAGAGACAGATTGGTTTCTATAGTATGTTTAGTTACACAAGTTGATGCGTGCGCAAGCGACGAAATTACGATTGAAGACAATGATAAAACATGTACTGTTGTGAGTAGAGTAGATACAAAGGTGCCTCAAAAAAGAAGGGATATTACGATTGTTGCTCTTAATAAAGAAAATTTAAGCAAAATATCAGAAGAAGAGTGGAATGCTTTGAAGAGATTTAAAAAAGCATTTATTTCGATTCCTTTATCGGAACAGTTTGAGGCGACAGTTGGGGCGATAGATATTTTAGGTAAAAAGAAATATGGGGGTGGAGTTGGCGAGAGAATTCGTTCTTTTACATGTAAGGACTTAGGAATGGATAAAGATTTTGGGAAAATCATTGATAATGAAAGGTCGTTTAAAATTCATGAAAACAAACTGGATAAGATTGACATAAATTCTATAGATAGAATTAAGGAAGCGACTAGGGATTATTTTGGGCAACTTTTGGGAATGAAACTTAGGAAAGACCTCATTAAGATGGGAGATACTTTTAAAATTATTTATTCACGAGAAAATAAAAATAGCAAGTAATAGTCTTCGTCTTTTTACCATTTTCCCATTTCATGAACTTGACTTATCTAATTTTAGCTGATAAATTTATCGTGAAGACTTAAGAATACCTTAAAATATCTTAGGTTGTTTAATAGAGATTGATATTCGTGGATTACTGAAAAATCTCCGCATTTCAGAGACAACGTCCGCTTCGACAAAGATCTGTTTAGATATTTTCTCATTTTATTTTTCCCCATGGAAATTCGGGGTGGGCGAAGTGGCTGTAGGTGGAGGTTTTTAGATCTTTATCGCTTTTCCTATAAAATCATCTGGGTTCTTCTCTGAGATAAATGTACATACAACTTTATCGATCTGCTCATTTGATAATTGTGATTGTATGCCAATTACTCCCGGCTTGCCTTTTTGTACGAGCGGTTTAAAATCCTTAAAATTAATCGTTAGAACAAATCTATTTTCCTTTACTGCGGTTTGATAAATTTCTTGATCTTCTGCTTGTGTTGATAGTTGACAGTCATGCACACAATGAGCAATATTTGCTTTCTTTTTTAGTTTTGGGAATTGGGTAGATATTGCAAATGCAGAATCCAACAGCAGTCGGAATTTACGTTTTTTCTTGATCTTATTTCTATTTTGCTGCAAGGGTTGTGTAGTAGGAAAATATATTCTCTATATCTTTTTTTGTAATTTTTAAATAGGGATAATCTCTTTTAAAATCTTTAACCTTATATCCTTGTACAAACAGCGCCACGACACGAGCTATAGGAATTCTTGTTCCTTTAAGAACAGGCTGACCGCTTAAAATTTTTGGATTTGTCTCAATGATATCAGGCATAGGAAAAAGATTATAGCATATCTAGAGTAAGATAATTGTAAAACACTTGTCAAGAGTTAGTAAGTCTTAATAGTTTTTCCCATGAAAATTCGGGATGGGCGAGATAGATGTTTTTCTTTTTTTATGATTTGCAATTTTTCAGTAAATCAGTTATTATATAAATGGCTTTAGCGATCTTAGGGAAATCGAAGATGTCCATTGCAGCCGTAACGGCTGCTTTTTTTGTGGAAAAGCAGTAGAGAAAGGAGGTGAAAAAATGGGTAAAATAAAGCTAATTGTCAGAGCAGTTGTAGAAAACAGCAGAGGGCAAGTTTTGCTTTTAAAAAGAAGTTCGCACGATTCCTATCCTGGCCAATGGGAATATCCCGGAGGTAAAGTAGAGTATGGAGAAGCCCCCGGTTCTGCAGTTTCAAGAGAACTTTACGAAGAAACAGGACTTAATGGTGTCGCGTTATATCCTGTTGAAGTTGTTTCTAATTTGTCCGAAGACGGTCAGGAACAAAGAATAAAAATTCTTTTTAGAGGAATACCGATTGTCGGGGAAGAAGTAGTATGGCTTAGTGATGAACATGATGACTATCAATGGGTTCATAAAGATAGTCTTCCGGGTAGTTTAAGATAACAGGGCCTTTCCAGCCGTACATTTTTGGTTGTTGCGTTTTTGTAGGATTGGTGTGACGATGGATATATGGCAAAGGGTAAGGAATTTATGAAAGGGATAAAACTGAATTGGTGGCAAGCCGGGATTTTCAAATCCGCGGCAGTGTCATTTGGTATGCTTCTGGCTCTTTACTTCCGCGACATCCTGCTTCCCTTTGAACAGCTTTTATGGATCGTTTTTGTCGCCTCCGCTCTCTACATCCTCCTGCTTTGGTCCAAACAATAACCCCACCTTTCCCTCCCCATTTCATCTTCAGATTTATTATTCTCAAATTCTTAAGAAAATTGGAATAAATATTTCGTGTAGTTGATCAAGTGATTTGTTATACTGAAGATATGCAAAAACTTGGTAAACTTATTTTCTCAATCGTTTTGCCATTTATGGCTGCTGCAGTTGGATCACTGTTTACCGTCTCTTCAATCCCGACATGGTACGCAACTTTGTATAAACCTTTTTTTAGTCCTCCAAATTGGATTTTTGGTCCTGTATGGACGCTTTTGTATCTTCTTATGGGGATTTCATTTTATCTGGTTTGGGTAAGTAAAAAGAAAAAGAAGAAATCTGCCTACAAATACTATTTCGTTCAACTGATGCTCAATGCATTGTGGTCTATTGTCTTTTTTGGTATGCATCAATTGGTTTTATCTCTTATTGTTATTGTTCTTCTTTTGTATTTCATTTTCAAAACGATCACTTCGTTTGGTAAAATAGACAAGCTTGCAGGACAGTTTTTATATCCATATATCGTTTGGGTTAGTTTTGCCACCGTATTAAATCTTTCTATTGTCTTGTTGAATAGATCTTATTAAGCAATACTCAACGCTTCTTCTGCTATACTTCAGGTATGCAAACTAATATTACTATCGCGTATTTTCTGGTCTTTTTCCGCCATGCGTACTTGTGGGTCGGTATTTGGGTGTTTTATTACCTTCGCTTTACCAACTATGCTGGAATCGGTCTTTTGGAATCAGCATTGATTATCACGTTAACGCTGGCAGAAATTCCAACAGGCGCTATAGCGGATATGTTTGGAAAAAAGAAAACACTTATCGTTGCATTTCTTCTTCAGGCAGTCGGGATTTATTTTCTCGCATACGCCGGAGGATTTTCCGGACTGCTTTTGGGTATTATCATTTCATGTGTCGGCGGTGCGTTCTACTCGGGGACTATTGAAGCATTGGTATATGATTCCCTCAAGCAGATGGGGCGGGAAAGCCTCTACGACAAAGCGGTTGCGAATATGACTAGTATCAGTATGATCGCGCCGGCGGTCGCCAGCGTGATCGGCGGATTCCTCTATCTTACGCAGCCAAACTTGCCATTTATTATCCATGCGAATCTATATCTTTTGGGATTTTTGTTTTGCCTTTTTCTTATTGAGCCGAAAATCGATACACAGAAGTTTTCGCTGCAAAATTTTTTCTCCCAGACCAAATATGGACTGAAACATTTATTTACAAATACCGACTTGAAACGTCAGACAATGCTGCTTTTGGTGATCGGAGGATTTTCCGTCATGGCTGCCGAGTCAGTCAATGATTTTTTGGGTGTGGAATTCGGATTCAGACCAGAGGAGTTAGGAATTTTGTGGGCAGTGATTCTTCTTATAGGTGGGCTCGTATCACAGGCAGCCCCGCATTTTAAGAAATATACACAAGAGCTCACCGCGGTATTTTTCATAGGTGTTGCAATAGCTCTCACCTTTCTTATATCGCCCGTCGTGGGGTTGTGGATTGGGGGACTTTCACTTCTTATAAGAGTTTGTTTTCAGGGGCTTTTCCGTAGTCTTTCAATGGTTTTGATAAATGAAAAAACACCATCTCAGTACCGTGCAACAACTATTTCCTCATTTAATTTACTGCAAAACATCCCTTACGTCGCAACGGCATTTTATATCGGGTCACTTTCAGACTTATATACCGCAAAGATTGTCTCGGGATGGATGGGAGCAGCACTGCTTTTACTATTGGGTGTATTACTTTTGGAAAGGTTCCGATATGGTTTCAGTAAGTCATAAAAACCAACAAAAAATCTGGAACCAGGAGCATGCTCATCCGTTTGTACTAAAACAAATGGATTCATCAGATCCCTCAAGCGGTATCACAAGATTTTTAGAGTTTCTGAAAAATACAGTTGGCAGCGTTTCGGGTCTAAAGGGTATAGAACTTGGGTGTGGAAAAGGAAGAAACGTTATCTGGCTTTCGAAAAAGGGAATTTCGATGACGGGAATAGATTTCTCAGTCACCGCAATTAAAGAGGCAAAAAAAAGAGCTGACTACGCACATGCTGCCTCAACGCTTGTTGTTCATGATGCGACGACGCGATGGCCGTTTGCCTCGAATGCATTTGATATTGCAATAGACTGCTTTGCAACGACCGATATCGAATCAGAAAAAGGAAGACAATTTGCTGTGAATGAAATGATACGAGTAGTTAAACCAAGTGGGTACATACTGGTTTATGTGATGTCCACTGATGATGAGTTTCATAAGAAAATGTTAAAAGAATCTCCGGCAGATGAAAAGAATGCATTTATCCATCCGACGAATGGAAAATTTGAAAAGATCTACGATAGGGAAGAGATACTACTGTTGTATAAAAGATTAAAACTTGTAGCAGAAGAACGGCTTGCAAAAACGGCAGTATTTTTCGGAAAAAAATATGCCTGTAATCATTATTGGATGATTTTTAAGAAATGAATTTACGAGAACTTTCTCCATTTTTGTAAAGTATCCGGTTTGAAGCCGCATAGAGCATAGTATACCAAAGAGATTGACAAGTGATTTTCAACTTGGAATACTTATTGTAATGGATTCTTTTCCTGCTTCATCTCCACCCGTACCAAAGCCGGTTTTTCAGCCTGCCGCGGAACAACCGTCTGTTGCTTTGGTGCAGGCGCCGACACAAAGTCCGTGGAAGGGGGTAGTGCTATCAATTTTTTTTCTCGTCAGTATCGCTGTCTCAGGTGTCGGAGGGTATTTTTTGGGAGCTGAAAAAACTCAGGATGAAGGGGAGATGATGTCGGCCGTTATCCTTTCTCCTACCCTCTCCCCTTCTCCCACAGAGGTACCGCCGGGGCCGGTATCTACTTCTTATGACAATGCGTATGTGAATAATAAATACGGATATTCTTTTTCATATCCAGGCAGTATGGAAGTAAAAATCTGTTCACCGGAATTTGTTTATCCCGTTCCGAAGTCCGGGAAAGCGGATCCGTGTCAAAGCGGAGCGGGTACACAGGGATTTATTTCCGTTCAGAAGTGGTCTGCCGATGCCTTTCCCGATATGAAATCTTATGATGTCGTCAGAGAGACTATGCAAATCGGTGAAAAACCTGCGATCCACATCACCGGTTCCAGAAAGTCTACGGCGCCTGCCCCGATTCCCGATATGATTGAATATATCGTTTTAGAACACAACGGTATTCGTCTATGGGTAGATGCACTTACAATTGATAAAGGAGTACTTTCGACATTTCGCTTTATCAAATGAAATATTTTATATACAGTGTAGTTTATGAAACAGGAATCAGAGATACTTTTTGCGGAAATTGAAGGAGAAGGAAAAGAAACAATCGTTTTTCTGCCCGGGATTCTTTCCTCTATCAGGTTTTGGGAGCCAGTTAAAACTCTATTGAAAAAAAACTATACTACTGTGGTATTTGATTTGCTGGGGTTTGGTCAGTCTCCCAAACCGGATGATTGCTCCTATACATTGGATGAACACGCTTCGGCTTTATTTTCCTCGGTGAAAAAATATAAATTGTCAACGCCGGTTATTCTGGTCGGTCATTCCATGGGTGCGCTCATCGCCCTTCATTTTGCTGCAAAGCATCCCACACTGGTGAAAAAACTTGTTTTGGTTTCCCCGCCGATTTATCCTACAAAGCAGTTGGCGAATAGATTTATTCAGAGCAATTCATTCTGGGGTATGACCACGAAAGTTCCTATTATTACCCAGATTTCCTGTTATATTCTCTGCAGATACACCAAACCGTTTACCAGACTTTGGTTGCCGCTTTTTCATCCGAAAGCCCCCAAAGCGCTTATACAAGACTCGCTTAATCATACATGGCATTCGGTCTCAAAAAGTCTTATCAATATTTTGCAAAACCAGGGAGAGCAGGCAGAAAAGGATATAAAAGAGCTTAAGATTCCTCTTAGGATTGTCTACGGATTAGATGATACCAGAATGGATATTGACAGTTTGGAAAAACTGATACGGGACTACGCTATTTCAGTGACGGCTATTCCGCACGCGGGGCATACACTCCCCTTTACTCACCCGGAGATCATCGCATCAACCTTAACATAATTACTTTGTAGCGCGAATCTCGCTTTGGTTTTTCATATCGGTGAGGATGGAAGTTTTTTGCATACCTTCGAGGAAATGTGCTTGTCCGTAGTCATCAATTTGAAGGGGCAGATACTTAACATCTATGAGTGTATTGTCGTAAAATATGTATCGTCCGATTACTCCCTCGCGCGTTTTCTGAGACCACATCTGGTCAAAGATGAAATTACCGTGCGCGTAGGTGATGAGTTTTCCTTTATAGAACTCAATCGGCTGGATCCAGTGAGGATGGTTGCCGATGACTATATCTGCGCCGGAGTCTATGGTAAAATGCCCTAGCTCTATTTGACGATCATCGGGTTGACTTCTGTATTCGACTCCCCAATGGTACGTGACTACCACAATATCTGCTTTTTTCCGCGCTTTCTTGATTTGATTTTTAATAATTGCTTTGTCAACATTCTGAACTCCAGGTTGGGGTGAAGTAATATCATTGAATCCTAAGAAGGCAAATGTTTTGCCGCGGACAGTCTGGTATACCGGACCGTCAATGCCGGCGACCAGAATGGTAGTTTTTCTTAAAAGATCAACTGTTTGTTTTACTCCTTCCACACCATAGTTTCCGGCGTGATTATTGGCAACACTTGCCACGGTGACACCCAGATAGGTTAGACCTTCTATATTTCTATCACTGCCGCAAAAAATCATACCTTCAACAGTAGCCGGACAATTTTTTATAAGAGGTGTTTCAAGGTTGATAAAAAGGATGTCAGTTGGCTGCTTTCTCAGAATTGGGACTACTTTTTCATATGGCCATAGAGGATTATTTCTTTTTACAGCGCCGAAATTAACCGAACGCGCTGGAATGATATCTCCTGTGGCAGTCATGATTCGTATATGATCTTTCGGTAGTTTTTCCCACCAGCTGTGATCTTCTGAGAAGATTTTTTCAATCGTGAGGGAAGGAATAGGA
The DNA here is from genome assembly GCA_016182205.1 of Candidatus Levyibacteriota bacterium. Classification (GTDB taxonomy): domain Bacteria; phylum Patescibacteriota; class Microgenomatia; order Levybacterales; family UBA12049; genus JACOXW01. The sequence continues at coordinate 9,906 of JACOXW010000028.1, read as the reverse complement.
GTGGGAGAAGGAAAAGAGGGAATATGCTGCGGGTTTTTTCCTGATTTTTGCCCGGGAAAAAGAACCGTTGTCAACAAAAGAGCGATTAAAAAAAGAATCCCAAAAAGAATCTGTTTTTTCACCTTCTTAGTATACGCGTATATTACACTTTGGGAAAGTATGTTATATTAAAAGTAATGCCTTCCAATCAGTATCATCATCTTCGTGAAAAGTGGACCAAACGGCACATTTCGCTAACAGAAAGATTGTGGGCAAAACACAAAGACGCGCTGTCATGGTTGAGGGAAAAATCCGCGCATGTGGCTTTGGGGTCACTTAGTGGTCTTATCCTTTTTGGTTTTCCGATGAAACAGCCCAACATTCCCCTCCCCAATCTTCTGGCAAATGCCAACTCATCCGAGCAGGCGGTGACAATCGACAAAAAAGTATTTCTTATCAGTGATTTGTCTAAGATATTGCCGGAGTCGGTAGACCCATTGACGCCCGATCAGGAAAAGCAGGCATCTGATGTTTTTGAGCGGTATTTCGGGATAAAAGCGGTAGCAGATATGGACGGAAGAAGACTGAACAGAAGCTACGGTCTTATCGGCGCTGAGCAACATCTTATGCGGTATCCCGGGGATACAATGGAAACACACTTTGCAACTCCTGAAGAATCGGTGAAGTACTACTCCTCCGGTATGGCACCCGGCAGAGGTGCATGGGGATATTTTGTCCAACACCCAGGTCCTATGACTCAGGAAGATATCGATCGTGAAAAATATTATATCGCCGTTCAGACATTTCTGGCTCCTGATTACCATGAGAAATTTACGCAGTACCGTGATTTTTTCAAATTCCGCAAAATGCTTCTGGTCAATCCCCAAAACGGCAAGGCCATGGTAGCTGTCATCGGTGATGTGGGGCCTGCCGAGTGGACCGGAAAACATCTTGGGGGATCACCTGAAGTTATGAAATATCTGGAACGTGTGGATGGGAAAGCCAAGGGTCCGGTGCTATACTTTTTCTTAGACGATCCGGATAATAAGATACCGCTTGGGCCTATGGAGATGAAAGAATAGTATGAAACAAAAACATTTTTACAGTCATCTTATCGAAACGTCAACACTCAGTCTAAAGCTGGGGGATATGCAGCTGACTCAGGAGGAACGCGTCCATCTGATAGGTCTTGTGGACGATAATCTTCACCATGAAATTTTGGATACCGTGCTTTCAGATCTTCCCAAAGAACAGAAGAAAACGTTTTTACACCACGTTGCCGCAAAAGATCACGAAAAAGTATGGGATGTAATAAAAACCCATATACAAGACGCTGAAGAAAAAATTAGAAAGGTGGCCAAAGCGGTGATAAAAGAATTTGAAGAAGATATCGAAGAAGCGAAAAAAGCAACAAAAGACTAAATCTACACCTGTTATAATCCCCATGTATGAAAAAGCAGCAATTGCTTGATACCATAGCTTCGGAAATTGAAAAGTGTGATCTTTGCAAAAAAGGAAAAAGCGGGAAAGCAGTACCCGGAGAGGGTAACCCTGATGCAGACATTGTGTTTATTGGAGAAGCGCCCGGCAGGACTGAGGCAAAAACCGGCAGGCCGTTTGTTGGAAGATCGGGACAACTGCTCAGATCGTTGATTCGGGAAGCGGGACTTAAAGAAGAAGACGTATATATCACAAGTCCTGTTAAATATTTGCCGGATCGTGGTACTCCTGCTGCTTCAGATATCGCGCATGGGAAATTGCATCTTGAAAAACAACTTGCGGTTATAGATCCTAAGGCAATTGTATTGCTTGGAAGCGTTGCAGTGCAGGGAGTTTTGGGTTATAAAATTCCGGTAAAAACAGAACACGGAAAAATTATAGAAAAAGACGGGAGGACATATCTAGTGACACTCCATCCTGCAGCGGGACTCCGTTTTCCTCCTTTGAAAGAACTACTTATTGAAGACTTTAAAAAAGTGAAAACTCTTGTTAAGAAATAGGATATTTGATCAGACAATAATTTAGATTTGGAAAAGATGTTTTTGTAAGTCAACGGTTTCTTCGTTTAAAAATTCAATTCCTTCCTGTTTAAGCAGTTGTTTTTTTACTCTATTCCCGCCAAAACCATAGCCTCTTAGTTTTCCCGCTGCATCGATAACCCTGTGGCAGGGAACTCTCCCTGTGTCTTTATTTCCTGCCATAGCAAAACCCACAACACGGGGAGTGGTGTGAGCTATTTTTGCCACCTGGCCGTATGTCATGACTTTTCCTTCTGGGATTTTGCTGACAATTTCGTAGATTCTCTCAAACGGTTTCATTGGTATCTACAGGTTTTTTGTGATTATCCAATCTTTTTTCAATTTTTTTGAGTTTGTCCGTGACTGCTCTGTCAATGTCTACTCCTGCCGCAGTTGCCAGTTGAATGGCAGTGATAATGACATCGGCAAATTCTTCATACATATTCCGTTTATCAAATTTGTCAAGTTTGGCTTTTCGTTGTAATTTCAGAATTGCCAAAATATCATTGCAAAGTTCTCCGACTTCTTCATTTAGCTTTACAGTTTTTGTCAGAATCTCTTTTTCCCGCGGTGTATAAAGTCTATATTGAGGTCTGATGACTTCATTGAGGTGTCTTATTTTTTCCTGTAAATGTTTGAAATCCATAAATGTTACTTAATTATAAAGATCCAGAAGGCAAGCGCAAGGACTATTCTATATACACCAAACGGAATGAAGCTATGGTGTTTCACAAATCCCAAAAGCCATTTGATCGTGACGATCGCTACAGCAAACGATCCGAGAAAGCCGATTCCCAAAAGTTGCCACTCGTAAGCTGAGAAAGCAAAACTACTTTCTTTCATATCGAAAGCTACGGCAGCAAGCATGGTGGGTGCTGCGAGTAAAAACGAATACTCCACCGCTGCTTTTCTTTTGGTTCCCAGAAAGAGCGCTGAGATAATGGTTGCAGCAGATCGTGAAACACCGGGAATAACAGCAAGTGATTGGAAAACACCGATGAGTACTGCATTTTTATATGAGATGTTTTGAATAGTATCTGCATGGTGATCTTTTTCTTTATGAATCAGTTCAAGATAGATTAGAAGCAATCCTCCGAAAAAAAGCGATAGAAGTGTGACGGTGGTATTCCCGAGCAGGAAATGTTTTATGGATTTATATAGAAGAAACCCGACAATTGCTGTGGGGATAAATCCGGCAGCCACTTTTTGCCAGACCTGTTTTCCTGTAAGCAAAGTCCGCCAATACAAAACAACGACTGCCAGAATTGCTCCAAGCTGAATAAAAATCTCAAAACTTTTTACAAATTCTGTTTGGGGTATCTTAAGAAGCTGCGATGCCAAAATCAGATGTCCGGTTGATGAAATTGGGAGAAATTCAGAAAAGCCTTCAACAACTGAAAGAATTATTGCTTGGAAAATATCCATACCTAGAGTATAGCATGAAATTGTCATTCTCAGCTTGCCTGAGAATCTTGATCCTCGACCTGATCGAGGATGACAGGGAGTATAAATAGCTGAAAAAATGATGTATACTAAATCGGTCATGAATGCTTCAGATTTAGAAAAAAAAGCAGCACTTGTTAGAAAATGGTGTCTTATCTCTACCACCGAAGCAGCGTCCGGCCACGCCACTTCAGCGCTCTCAGCAGCGGATATCGGAGCAGTTTTATTTGATAAATATTTTACGTTTGACCTGAAAAATAAACAAAATCTTTACAATGACCGTTTGATTTTTTCCAAAGGACATGCGTCACCACTGCTCTATTCCCTTTATGCTGCGGCAGGAGCATATCCATTCGAAGAGCTAAAGACACTTCGTCAATTTGGAAGCATGTTTGAGGGACATCCGGTTCCCGCATTTCCTTATACGGAAGCTGCTACAGGATCTTTGGGACAGGGACTTTCCATAGGAGCAGGAATGGCTTTGGGATTACAAAAGATTGAGGAGATAAAACCTAAGCCGAAAGTATTTGTATTGCTGGGTGATGGAGAAATGGCAGAGGGAAGTATATGGGAAGCAGCAGATTTTGCTACTTATTATAAATTAAATAATCTTATCGCAATCGTTGATGTAAATCGATTTGGACAGAGTCAGGAGACGATGTTTGGGCATAATCTTTTTTCTTACAGAGATCGATTGTCAGCATTTGGTTGGGAAACAATGCTTATTGATGGGCATAATTATGGTGAGATTGATAATGCTTTGAAGGCGGGTGTAGGAAATAGAACACAGAAACCGTTTGCAATTATTGCCAAAACATTGAAAGGAAAAGGGATTCCTCAGTGGGAAAATAAGAACGGGTTTCATTCCAAACCGGTAAGTAAAGATGATCTCCCGAAAATTCTTGAAGATCTTGGTAATCCAAAAGATGAGGTGATTTTCTCCTTGCCAAAACCAAAAAAAATATTTCAATTGATTCAGTCTGCACAAAGCATCGATGTTTCACTTTCTCATAATGAAGATGAAAAACTCATGACCAAAGAGGTATACGGAAAGGCACTTGTTGAAGTTGCAAAAAAAATTGATACCGTAATAAGTCTTGACGGGGATGTTAAAAATTCCACTTCATCTCAGGATTTTGAGGCGGTTTTTCCCGACAAAGCGATTGAATGTTTTATCGCAGAACAAAACATGATAGGTGTTGGAATCGGTTTGGGGAAAATCGGGTTTATGCCTTTTATATCGACATTTTCGGCTTTTTTCACCCGCGCATTTGATCAGATACGAATGGGGCGAGTTTCAGAGGCAACTATAAAGCTAATCGGTTCATATGCAGGAGTCTCTTTAGGAAAAGACGGATCATCACAGATGGGACTTGAAGATATGGCGATGATTGGTGCGCTTCCCGACTCCGTCATTCTCTATCCCGCAGACGCAATAGCAACAGAAAAATTGGTGGGAGTGATGCCGTCGATTACAGGAATATCTTATATGCGACTTTCCCGACCAAAAGTTCCAATTATTTATAAAGATACTGATATGTTTTCTCTGGGTGGTTCAAAAATCCTTAGACAATCAGAGGAGGATTTATTGACTATAGTTGCAGCAGGGATTACTGTGCATGAAGCCTTGAAAGCATATGAAGAACTGAAAAAAGAAAAGATATTTGTACGTGTGGTTGATTGCTACTGCATAAAACCAATTGATAACGATACGCTTATTGAATGCAGCCGAACCACACAGCAGAATACAATTATTACTGTTGAAGATCATTTTTCCCATGGAGGATTAGGAGATTTCGTTATGGAAGCCGTATCAGGAACGGGTGCCTGTGTTACCAAAATGGCAGTAATGCACATTTCTCATTCAGGAACAGAAGAAGAAGTACTGGATGATGCAGGAATTTCTGCCAAACATATAATCGCGAAGGTAAAGCAACTTGTATAACTATTTCTTCCTATGGTTTCAGGTCTTATTGCGTTAGTATTCTGGGTACTTATTAGCGGTACGATTCCTGCGGTTGTAAAGCTTGCGCTTTACCAGATTCCGCCTTTTACTATCAGTTTCTTCCGATTTTTTATTGCTTCGCTTATCTTAGTTCCCTTTTATATGAAGCAAAAAGATATAAAAATGCAAGCAAAAGGCATCTGGAAAATGCTTGTCGTCGGTTCATTGGGAACAGGATTCAATGCGGGTATTTATGCATATGGATTGCAATTTACCAGTACGATTGTTGCTCAACTGCTCTATGCACTGACTCCACTTCTTATCGGTATTCTTGGATTTTTATTTTTCAAAACAAAAGTAACAAAACAGCAAATAATCGGAGCTTTTATAGGATTTGTCGGTGTAATTTTTCTTTTTCAGCAAGCATTCGCGCAGCAGAATATTTTGACACTTGGGACACCTTTGGGAAACGGCATTGTTTTTATCGCCGTACTATTTTGGTCATTTTATACATTGTTTACAAAAGAACTCAGCAAACACCACTCCTCTATAACGACAACATTCATGAGTTTTTTAGGAGGAACGGTTGTCCTGGGTTTTGTCGTGCCGGTAGAGCTTATTTTTCGGCGCGTTCCGGTTTCAGAGATCACGCTTTCTACGGGATTTGATATTTTATTTCTTGGTATTTTCGGATCTGCCCTTGTCTATTTTCTCTATCAATATGGTATTAAAAAGACATCCGCATTTACCGCATCACTGGGGTTTTACCTTGCGCCACTTACTGTTGCATTTTCTTCAACCATTATTTTGCATGAAATCGTGACTCCTTCAATGATCGTTGGGGCTTTTTTGATACTTTTTGGTGTGTTTTACGCAACTGTTTTTCCATACATAAAAAAAGGATATAAATCCGTGCTACAATAACTGCATGATTGAAATAGAATGGAGTAGGAAGAAACTTTTTGCTATTACTATTCTTCTCCTTTTGGCCGGAGGATGGTGGGTGCAGGTGCATGGGTTTGGACAAAGCCAGGATCTTACCACGAAGCCATCATCTACCAAAAGCGTAGAAGGTGCGAAAACAAGTTCCGATTCGCAAGATTCGGCGGAGTCATCTTCACCACCTGAAAACTCCGGATTACCAAACATTGATGTTTCGGAAAAATTGGAAGCACTGAAAAAGGAAGCAGGAAAAATAGATGTGGATCAGATCGCGTCCTCATCTCCGCAAATACAAAAAGTCTTAAACGATCTGAAAGCGCTTGAGAAAGTCCCGCAGAATCAGGCAAAAAACATGTGTCTTAATATTTGTAATACATTGTAATTATGGAAGAAGAGATAAAAATAAGAGCCGGGAAGCTTTTGAAAAAAATAGATATTGAAGGAAAGAAAAAAACTATCCGTGAGTTGGAAGCGGAAAGTGTTGATCCGTCTTTTTGGCAGGATCATCAGGCTGCAGGGAAGAAGATGAAAGAACTCTCTGCCTTACAGAAAGCGGTGGAAGAAGCAGAATTTTTGGAAGAACTTATCAAAAACGGTGAGTATGAAGACGCGATGCCTATTCTTGAGAAATTGGAAAATTTGCTATTTTTATCAGGCCCGTATGATATGGGAGGAGCGATTGTGTCTATTCACTCAGGACAGGGAGGAACAGAGGCAATGGATTGGGCACAAATGCTTTTCCGTATGTATACTAGGTATTTTGAAAAAAAAGGATGGACATTTGAGGTGATAGAAGAAATACCGGGAGAAGAAGCAGGAGTCAAGAGTGTTACTATTTCGGTAGCGGGTGAATATGCATACGGATTTTTAAAACATGAAGCAGGTACGCATAGATTGGTCCGCCAGTCTCCGTTTAACGCAGATAATTTGCGCCAGACATCATTTGCTTTGGTTGAAGTCCTCCCTCAAATAGAGGAGGAGAAGGCAATTGAAGTAAAAGATGAAGATATAGAATTTGAAGCTTATAGATCAGGCGGACATGGTGGGCAAAACGTGAACAAAGTCTCGACTGCTGTTCGGATTAAACATAAACCTACGGGTATTGTAGTTACGTGTTCTCAGGAAAGGTATCAAGGACAAAATAGAGAAAATGCCATGAAACTTTTGCGTGGTAAGCTTTGGCAACTTCAGGAAGAAGAACGGCGAAAAGAAGAAGCAAGGCTAAAAGGAGGTTATAAAACACCAGGGTGGGGAAATCAAATCAGATCATATGTTTTGCACCCTTATAAAATGGTAAAAGATCTTCGTACCGATTATGAGACTTCCAATACGGAAGCTGTGTTGGGTGGCGATTTGGATCCGTTTATAGAAGAAGAACTCCGAAGCCTTTCATAATCTCCTTAACTTTTCCACCGTAGAAAAAAATAAAAAAGTAGCGTATGATGGGAGAGTTGCGAAAACGCATAGTTTGTGGCATACTCAAAGGAGGTGAATACTGCCAATGGAGAACGAACAAAATCCTTTACTACATAAATTCAACAAGAAAAAAACCACTTCAGCATTTTTTATTTTTGTCATTATTGCAGTTTTTCTGGGTGTAGGTACCGGCTACATGTTTTCCGGTAATAAAACTCCGCTTACTTCAAAAGGAAAAGTCACTAAATCAGGAGATGTCAGCTCTTTAGAGAAAGGAGACGTTATAGGCTCGGATGATACAAAAACATTTACCGATACGACGGAAGGGAAAGTCGCAGAGGGAGGTATTGAAGGCGAAGGACAATTCCATCTGATACGTCCTGGAGGCGAAAGTCAATACGTCTATATGACGTCTTCCACAGTGGATCTTTCAAAGCTGATAGACAGAAAAGTAAAAGTCTGGGGTCAGACTCAGAAAGCTGAAAAAGCGGGGTGGCTAATGGATGTGGGCCGTGTGGAGGTTTTGGAATGATTAAACTGGATAGTGTTTCAAAAACATTCGGTACCGGTGTGACCGGTCTTGATGATATAACTTTTGCTGTGGAAAAAGGGGAATTTGTTTTCCTGGTAGGACCTACAGGAGCGGGAAAATCCACGCTTTTTCGACTGATGATACGTGACGTGTTACCTACAAAGGGCAGTATTCTTATAGGAGATTATGATGTGGTAAAATTGCCGAGTCATAAGATTCCTCATCTTAGGAAAAAAGTCGGTGTGGTATTTCAGGATCTAAAACTGCTTTTGGATAGAACAATCCATGAGAATATCTCTCTTCCGCTTCAGGTAGCAGGTCTTACATCCTCAGAGGCTATGAAAAAAGTAGATGAAATTATGAAACAGGTGGGAATTTTGGAACACCGTGATAAATTTCCCATTCAACTTTCAGGCGGAGAACTCCAGCGCACAGCGATAGCCCGAGCGCTTATTTTATCTCCTGATATTCTATTGGCAGATAGCGCTTATTTTATCTCCTGATATTCTATTGGCAGATGAACCCACCGGTAATTTGGATCCAAAGACCAGCAAAGAAATTATAGAACTTCTGGAAGACATAAATAAATCTGGTACTACTATTATTATGGCTACACACAATGCCGATATCGTGGATAAACTTGCCAGACGGGTTCTGGAACTTGAAAAGGGAAAATTAGTCAGAGACGAAAAGAAAGGAAAATATGGGATCTCTTAATACCGCATGGTTTCATATCAGACGGTCTCCCTACCAGGCATTCGCTGCTATCTTTATCATGTTCCAGACGTTTTTTGTTATTTCCTTTTTTACCTTTATTCTTGTGGGCGCGACGAAAATTATCGAGTATTTTGAATCTGTTCCGAAAGTGACTGTTTTTTTCAAAGATGAAGCAAAACCTGAAAATATCCAAGCGCTTGGGGAGCAGATGAAAGCGACAGGAAAAGTCGCGAATATGCGTTTTGTCTCAAAAGAAGAGGCCTTAAAGATTTACAAAGATCAAAACAAAGATGACCCCTTACTATTGGATCTGGTTACGGCAGATATTTTACCGGCTTCTTTGGAAATTCAGACAACAAAAATAGATCATTTGTCTGAGATCTCCAATATGCTTAAGTCCTCCCCGATTATTCGTGAAGGCGGTATCGTTTTTCAGGAATCGGCAGTGGCAAAGCTGAAATCCTGGACGAGCTCGCTTCGCCAGATCGGGGCCATTTTAATAGGTGTTTTGGCGCTTGATTCTATCTTTATCATGATTATTATCATCGGCATTAAAATTTCCCAAAAAAAAGAAGAAATAGAGATTACCCGGCTTCTGGGTGCGACAAACTGGTATGTGAGATGGCCATTTGTTCAGGAAGGGATATTTTATGGCGTTATCGGTGCATTCTTCGGGTGGCTTGTTTCAACAGCCGGTCTTCTGATCGCAACACCGACATTATCTGAAACGCTTCTGAAGGGAATTCCTCTCCTTCCGCCATCACCGGTATTTCTTTTGGAGCTTCTTTTTGCGGAACTTATTTTCGCTGTTATCTTAGGAACAGTAGCGAGCTTCCTTGCTGTTCTTCGTTATCTGAAATAAACTAATACTACATCGCTATGAACATTCGAGTTATCACTCGTACAGGATTTTT
>JACOXW010000002.1 GCA_016182205.1 Candidatus Levyibacteriota bacterium | reverse complement strand
GCGGCGATATCGGGAAGAGCAGCTAATTGTAAGCCCTCAAATGACACAATCGGTTCAAGTAAGGGATATTTATAGTAAAACATGCTGAATTTTGTCTGGCCAATTTTTCCCCATACAGTCCATTTCGCGGTGCCATCTTGGACAAACTTTGGTACAGAGGCAAGTTTTGCTGACAGCGCAGTTTCATTAAATTCCTGCTTTGTAAAAAAATCAAGATCAATAGAGACCCTGTGTCCAATCTGAAGCGCTAACGCAGTTCCGCCGGCAAGATATGCTTGTTTAATTTCCGGAACATTTGAAACTAGCTGGATAGCCCGAAATGTATCGGGGAGTAAGGTTTTTGTAAACATGGCACCTTATTTTTATCAAGGCCTAGTATGTCTGCCCAAAAATTAGCTGTAGATCGCGCTAAATCGCGAGTGTCCATAACTACTTTTTTTATATCGTCTTTTCCATATGTCTTGATCAACCAACGTATGTCACTAAGATTGCCTCTATCCAATACGCGTTTTATGACAAGAAAAGAATGTTTTTTGACCTCTAAGTCTTCAAAATCTACATCCCAAAAATACGCTCGTAAGAATTCGGGAACTTGTTTTTTCTTTTCCTGATTCATATTGCCATTATGGCATAATTTTACAGGATTTAATAGTGGGATTTGCGGAAACGTGAACCTGCTGGTCGAGAAGAACCCAAAGCCGGTCCGCCCGGAGTTCGCTTATCTCTCCAGCTGCCTTGAGCCCTATTTGGAGATCTGGAAAAACGTTCTCTTCTAAATTGCCTTGCCAATGGATGCTCTGAAGGAGCCCCTGCCATAGGACCGCTTTGCTGAGGAGGAAAATTACCCTGTTCTCCTGTTGGCATAGAAGGAGGAGGAACATTTCCGCCGGTTTTGCCCGGTTCTGCAAACAACATTGATAAATTTGTTCTTCCCTGCTCATCTATCTCAATCACTCTAACTTTAACTTTTTGTCCAATCTGTACTACATCGTTTGGATTTTGGACAAATCCCTCTTTCATTTTGGAAACATGCACCATTCCTTCTTTTCCGGGCAAGAATTCAACAAATGCACCAAAAGGCAATATTCTTTTGACTTCTCCTTCTTCAAAAACTTCTCCAACTTTTACTTCCCGTGTAATTCCTTTGACCCATTCCAAAGCCTTTGCAACAGCCCCTTCATCCGTTCCTGAAATCGTAACTATTCCGCTGTCTTCAACGTCCACCGTAGCGCCTGTTTGGGCAATAATGTTTTTGATAACTCTTCCGCCGGGACCAATAACTTCGCCGATTTTTGAAACATCAATCTGAACTTGTTCTATTTTTGGAGCATATTCCGAAACTCCTTTTCTAGATTCTCCAATCACCGCATCCATTTTTTCAAGTATAAAAAGACGTGCTTTCAGAGCTTTCTCAAAAACTTCTTTGATTTGAGCAACTGTTAATCCCAAGATTTTTACATCCAATTGAATTGCTGTAATTCCGCTGTCTGTTCCTGCAACTTTAAAATCCATGTCTCCTGAAAAATCTTCAAGTCCCAAAATGTCTGTCAAAATTACATACTTATCTTTCTCACTCACCAATCCCATTGCTATTCCAGCAACCGGTTTTTTGATCGGAACTCCGGCATCCATCAAAGCAAGTGCTGATCCGCAAGTTGACGCCATGGAGGTTGAACCATTTGAAGAAAGTATCTCCGAAACAACTCTTATTGTATAAGGAAATTCTGTTTGTGTTGGAATAACTCCCATCAAAGCTCTTTCTGCCAATGCGCCATGACCGATTTCTCGTCTTGATGGAACTCCAATTCTTCCTGCCTCTCCGACAGAATACGGAGGCATTGAATAGTGATGAATATATCTTTTTGATTCTTCTCCTTCTGCAGATTCAATCAATTGCTCCAAGCGGGGTGAGCCCAAAGTTACAACAGTCAAAGCCTGCGTATCTCCTCTATTGAATATTGCCGAACCATGAGTTCTAGGCAAAACAGAGACTTGAGCAGAAATTGGCCTTATCTCATCCATCTTTCTTCCATCCGGCCTTATTCCTTTATTCAAAGTATTTTCTCTAATAATTTTAAACAATACATACTCTACAGCTTTGCCAATTATTTTTTTATCAATGTTAAACTCAGCATCCCTGGTTTTCTCATGTTCAATAATTTTATCTATAAAATCTCCTGAGTCTCCACTCGATTCCTTGCTTACACGGCCTTTGACAAGGTCCGCTATTTCAGATTTGTATGATTTCTCAAGAATTGCAATAACTTCTTGAAATTCTGTATTTGGAGAAACAGTTTCTTTTTTTGCTCCCACTTTTTTAGTAAAGTCTTCGATAAATCCAATAATCTTTTCATTTTCACCCTGTGCTTTTTCTATGCCTTCCAAAGCAACAGCTTCGGAAACTTGCAAAGCTCCTGCTTCAAGCATCAAAACTTTGTCTTTCAAACTTGATACAACCAAATCCATTTCTGAAAGCTCTGACTCTGCAATTCCAGGGTTAATAACAAATCCTGCTTTTGAACTTACTTGCCCTGAGCCTGCCGAAGGGTCTTTGACGTACCCGATTCTAATTCCTGCGACCGGACCCTTCCATGGAATTGAAGACATGTGCAGTGCTGCGGATACGCCATTGATTGCTAAAATGTCCGGAGAATTTTCTCCGTCAACCGACAAGACAGTTACGATTATTTGAACTTCTTTTTTGAATTCTTTTGGAAAAAGAGGCCTGACTGAACGGTCTATAAGACGAGCTATGAGAATAGCATCATCTGTTGGTCTTCCTTCTCGCTTCACCCATCTGCTTCCTTTGATTCTTCCTCCGGCATAAAGTCTTTCTACATATTCAACTGTGAGCGGAAAATAATCAAGATCTGTTCTTTCTTTTCCCATGACAACAGTTACCAACACCATGGTGTCTCCCAATCGGGCCAATACCGAAGATGTTGCCTGTTGGGCAAGAGCTCCTGCTTCCAAAGTTAAAGTTTTTCCGCCTATCTCTAATGAGGCTGATGTCTTTTTGTTTGTATTCATCGTAGTGAAATTATGCTTTTTTAGCTTTCTTTACTTTTTCTACCTTTTCTACTTTCCCTACTTTTTCCTGAGGTTTTTTATCAGAACCAAGTTTGACTTGGTCAAAACCAATCTTTTTCTCAATTGTCGAAGAACGTTTCTTGTCAACTTTTGTTAAAAAATTAATAAGTCTTCTTCTTTTTGCAATCATTGATAAAAGTCCGCGCCTTGAGTGAGTATCATGAATATGATGTTTCAAGTGCTCCGTAAGTCTATCAACTCTTGTTGTCAAAAGAGCAATCTGGACTTCAGGACTTCCTGTATCTCCATCTGCTGTTTGAAACTCTTTGATAACTTTTTTCTTTTGTGTTGTACTAAGCGGCATATTAAAAAAATTAAAAATTCAAAATGCAAAGTGCAAAATTGAGGAATATTTTAAAATAAAATACCTTAACTTTTAATTTTTAACTTTGAACTTTTAACTATTGACGTATTATAGCAGTTTCCTCAAACATTCTCAAGTGCCCTGCCAAACTAGATGCTTGTTGAGCCTTTGTAGATTTTGGGAGCAAGCCAATCATCCGGAGGATTATTTTCATCCCCATCAGTTGGAAATTTTATTTCAGGTTTCTTTTCTGCTGTGCCCGTTGAAGCTTTAGCGAAGGCGGGAGT
>JACOXW010000001.1 GCA_016182205.1 Candidatus Levyibacteriota bacterium | reverse complement strand
CTGGCCCAATCACAAAAACTGTTGAGGACTCAGCTTTGATTTTGGAAATTTTGGCAGGACAAGACGTTATGGATGCTACTACTTCTCCAAAAACAGTTCCTAATTATACAGAAAACTTAAAGCTTAATGCTAAAGATTTTGTAATTGGGGTCTCCGATGAATACTTTATCGAAGGAGTTGACCCTGAAGTTGAGAAAGCTGTCAAAGATGCAATTGCTCGGCTTGAAAAAATGGGAGCAAAAATTGAAAAAATAAAACTTTTTGATCCAAAATACGCAATTGATGTTTACACTATAATCCAACGATCAGAGAAGAAGCCAAACGTCGCATAATGTTTGGCACTCATGCTCTATCCTCTGGCTACTATGACCAATATTACAACAAAGCTTCGAAAGTGCGCTCTGTAATTATTGAGGATTTTAAAAAAGCTTTTGAAAAGGTAGACGTTATAATTGCTCCCACTTCCCCATCGCTTGCTCTTCCGGTTGGAGCTACAAAAGACGCGGCAATGTTTGGCGAAATAGCAGACGTTTTAGTGGAACCATCTTCAATCGCCGGACTTTCTGGAATAAATATTCCTGTAGGATTTTCTCAGCCAAAGGCTGATCGTCCTTTGGACGAAGGACTTCCAATCGGAATGCAGATAATCGGCACCCAATTTGCCGAAGAAAAAGTCCTTCAGCTAGCATATCACTACGAGCAGCAAACACAAAATGAAGATTGGAGGAGGCGAGAGCCTAATTTGTAAAATTATTGTTCGAGCTTGTCGAGAACTTCTCGACTCGCTCCGCTCACTCGAAGAATAAACATTAAATATGAATAAATATACGCCGGTTATCGGACTTGAGGTTCATGTGGAGCTTAAAACAAAAAGCAAAATGTTTTGCGGGTGTTCAGCTGATTATTTTGGCAAAGAGCCAAATACTCATACTTGTCCTGTTTGCTTGGGTCTCCCAGGAGCACTCCCTGTTCCGAATAAAAAAGCAATCGATTGGTGCATAATGATTGGTCAGGCGCTGAATTGCGAGATTCCCCTATTCTCAAAATTTGATAGGAAAAATTATTTTTATCCTGACCTTCCAAAAGGCTATCAGATTAGCCAGTACGATCAACCGTTTGCTACGGACGGTTTTGTCATCCTGAACTCGCCCGCCCTGAGCGAGGCCGAAGGGTTTCAGGATCTAAAAACTAAAGGTGAGATACCGAAACAAGTTCGGCATGACACAGAGAAAAAAATCAGGATTAAACGCGTACATATGGAAGAAGACACAGCCAAATTGATGCATCAATTTGGAAGTCAAAAATCACCCATTCGGCAAGCTCAGGGCAAAAATCAAAATGACGAGAGTTATTCCTTAATTGATTTTAATCGCTCAGGAGTACCTTTGGTAGAAATAGTTACCGAGCCGGATTTTGAAACCACAGAAGAAGTCAAAGAATATTTGCAAAAAGTTCAGCAAATTGTCCGCTATCTCGACGTTTCTGATGCCAATATGGAGCGGGGCGATATGAGACTAGAACCCAATATATCCCTCCGTTCGAATAATACCAATACTACAAATACTACCAATAAACCAATTTCCAATAAGGACCTGCCGCCTTACAAGGTCGAAGTTAAAAATATTAACTCCTTTAGGTTTGTCGAAAAGGCAATTAATTTTGAAATTCAAAGACAAAGCGAGATTTTAGATAAAGGAGAAACGCCTGTCCAGGAAACAAGAGGATTTGTTGAAGTGTCCAATTCGACAGTCTCTCAGAGGACAAAAGAAGAAGCAGCAGATTACAGATACTTTCCAGAGCCTGATATTCCTCCATTCCGATGGAGAGAATCTCAAATTTCAAATTTCAAATCTCAAATGCCAGAATTGCCTGATGTTAAAAAAAGTCGGTTCGAACAGGAATATAAACTATCAACTTATGATGCGGAAATTCTAACAAGAGAAAAATTCACAGCAGAATATTTTGAAGGAGCTATCGTCGATGGTAAGAAGTTTGGATTAAACGTAAAACAAATAGCCAACTACTTAATTAACAAAAGACCAAATATTGAGGAAGTATTGCCCGCTCAATTAATTCAGGGTATCGTATCGTCATCAAAAGTTGCTGACGTTGATGAGGAAAAACTCGATGAGATCATTGAAAAGGTCTTAAAAGATAATCCAAAGGCAATCTCAGACTTCAAAAAAGGAAAGGAAAGCGTTATAATGTTTCTTGTTGGCCAAGTTATGCGCCAATTCCCAAAAAAAATTGACGCTGGGAAAGTTAAGGCGAGTTTACTCGCGAAATTAAATAAATGACAGACGGACAAACTCCAGAAAATACAATAGCTACAAGGCCTCCATCTCATGTAGAGACACCAAGCATTACAAGAGGGATCGAAAAAGTTTGGGGATCGGATCCGGAATATCAGAGAATAATACCATTAGAAACTGACATCGCTACAGCAGTCATAGAAGATATGCTAGCAGGGCGATTGTCCAAAGAAGAAGCAATCAGGGCAATTGCGGTAAGAAGCGCAGAATCCAAAGTGGCTAGTGGCTTTGATGGAACAACTGGCTTAAACAATAGAACAAGACTAGAAGAAAGACTGCATAACCTTGTAGGTAATTCAAGAAGAGGCGGGAGCAAACTAACTATTGCTTTTGCGGATATAGATAACTTTAAACTGATCAATGACACATTGACCCACGACGGAGGAGATTCAGTTCTCAACGCATGGGGAGGCCACATTTTATCAGGTCTTCGGAGAGAGACCGATTTCGGCGGAAGGTATGGAGGCGAAGAAGCAGTATTAGTATTTCCTAACACAGGCGAAAATTGGGTCACCGACTTTATGGAGGGATTACGGAGAGAAATGCCCTCAACTGTAGGAGAAGCAGCGATGGAGATGGGATATGATCTTACCAATCCAGCTACAATGTCAATTGGTATAGCAGAGCTACGTGCAGATTCGACAGATACAAGACCAGACGATGTGATGATGAAAGAGCTAATAAAAATTGCTGACGGCAGAATGTATTTGGCTAAAGAAAATGGCAGGAATCAAACTGTAGATTCAAGAAATGAAGAACACGTTAGACGGCAGATAGAATTGGGGAAGACAAATGGCTGATTTTGTACACCTTCACAACCACTCGGAGTATTCGCTCCTCGATGGTTTATCAAAAATAGATGAAATGGTAGCCCAGGCAAAACGCCTTGGAATGAATGCACTAGCAATTACAGACCATGGCAATCTTTACGGAGCAATCAAGTTTTATAAAGCGTGCAAAGAAGCTGGGATCAAACCAATAATTGGCTGCGAAATCTATATTTCAAGGCGCACCCGTCACGACAAAGAAGCAGGACTTGATACTGACTCAAATCATTTAATTCTTCTGGCAAAGGATGATACTGGTTATAAAAATCTGATGAGGATTATTTCTATTGCGAATTTGGAAGGATATTATTATAGACCAAGAAGCGATATTGAGCTTTTAAGGCAACACAGCCAAGGACTAATTTGTCTTAGTTCCTGCGTGAATGGATATGTTTCAGAGCCCCTGCTTCAAAACCAAGAAGAAACTGCAGTAAAAAGAGCGCAGACTCTTTCAGAAATTTTTGGAAAAGATCATTTTTACTTAGAACTTCAGAAACATCTAAACGTTAAGGATCAAGATGAGTTGAATGAAAAGCTCATCAAGCTTTCTCAAAAACTAGGTCTTCCTTTGGTTGCAACTAATGATAACCATTATGTAAAGAACGGTGATGCGGAAGCACAGGAAGTACTTCTTTGTATCCAAACACAAACCACTCTTACAACGCCGAATAGAAAACTGTCAATGATTGATTCCCCAGATTTTTATATGAAAAGTCCAGAAGAAATGACAGGCCTTTTTGTTCAGCATCCGGAGGCTATCGAAAATACCGTAAAAATTGCAAATATGTGCGATTTGGAAATTTCATTAGGTAAATGGATCATGCCTGTATTTGAAGTTCCAGATAAGTCATCAACTGCAGATTATTTAACAAAACTCGTTGAAAAAGGGCTTAAAAAAAGATATGGAACGCTCACAAAAGAAATAAAAGA
>JACOXW010000037.1 GCA_016182205.1 Candidatus Levyibacteriota bacterium | reverse complement strand
TAATATTAGAGCTCGCCGCGGTGGTGGAATGGTAGACACGAAGGCCTTAAGAGCCTTTACCCTCACGGGTGTGAGAGTTCGAGTCTCTCTCGCGGTACACATTCGGCAAGCTCAGTGTGAGCCACTGTGTTTTTCGAAGCAGAATCAATAACCGGGGTGTAGCGCAGCTGGCTAGCGCGCCTCGTTTGGGACGAGGAGGTCGTCGGTTCAAATCCGACCACCCCGACCAAGTCGGCGCGAACTTTCTTTTCCTTTTTTATTTTTCTTTTCTTTCCTCTGTTTTTAATGTACTGTCTGTCGCTCTCGCGGTCGCATTATATTTCATTAGCTTGCTGATCGCTTACATTACCTCATTTTGTTTGGGAAGTTAATTTTTTCTGGTTTCTCAAAGTTTATTCTATTGTTTATTAAATTCGTTTTTGAGCTTTGAATAGGTCTTATATACACATTTTCTTCTATAGGATCTATTAACATAAATTCTAATTGTTGATCCGTCTCGTCGTACCCAACCAAAAAAATATTATCCATTTCTAAGTCAGCAATATTAGGAACTGCTTCCTTCACGCTTCTTACAAAATCTCTAAAAGATCTCACTATTGCTTTCATTAAAGCGTCATTATCTCCGCGAAAATATTTATCAGACAGATCTGCAAGAAATTCTGTGTATGCAAATTTAGAAGGGTCAAGTCCGCCTGTCTGATTTTGTTCCGCGTCTATTGCAGCCTCAAGTATACTTTCAACTGTCGGCCTATCAATTCGTTCCATGAACTGAAATTCCTGAATTTCATTATTACCCGGATTTCTTCTAACACTAAAACCATAAAATTCAGGTTTCCTAATTCCTGCTTCATCTAATTTTCTAAATAATCTCATTGTGTCCGTAAGAGACATTTTTTGGACAATTTTTTTACCAGATTGTCTTCTCGTGAGTTCGGATAAGGGATCAGAGTATTCAGCTTTTTTTGTTGCTTCTTCCATTAGTTCTTTAAGAAAAAAGCCTGCTTTATCTGTAGCTTTTACTGCGATAGGTCCTGCTGGAGTATCTAGTTCAAATACCCTAGAAAATCCTCCTTTACCTTCGCCTAACATTTTCATTTCCCCTAATCGTTGATCATTTGATATTATTTCTTCAGCTGATCTTCGTAACTCTCTTCCCTTTTCTCTCCCTTCTTGAGTTATAAAATGATATTCTTGACTTGTAGGATCAACCACCAATACACTTCCGTCATCATAAAAAGAAAACTCTTTTCCGAACAGATTTTTCCTTCTCGTCAATGGAGAACCTGATAGATTTTCAGTATCTCTTTTAGTATCTAGCGCTTTGATTGTTGGTGATAATTCAATTGCTTTGTCTATCATTTTTAGACTATTTTTTATTTTTCTGTTAAAATTATATCAGTTTTTGACTCGAACCGGAAAAGATTTTTATAAGCGAAAGCGCGAGGAGCAGAAAGTTGGGTGCGGCGAGTGCCGCCACCCACTCGCCGCACCTACAGCTTTTCTTTAAAATAAGTTCGAACTTTTTTCAGGAGGGCCGACCAAGAATATGAGTGAAGCATCGGAAGTTAATCCAGACGAAAAAACTTTTGAAGAACGACATCCCGAGGTTGCGGGTATTCCCGCAGAATCTTTTCCAAAAACTTTAATATTTAACATAGGAGATATGCCTATTATGCAGTACAGAGCACTTCTGGATTCAGCTTTTACCCAGGTTTTAGAATATTCGGATTCGCCGCTTGGGGATATAGTAATCTTGGTAAATGCTGTTTCAGAAACTAACCGTGTTTACCTAACCAATTTTCTCGAGGGCGCGATTGGCGCAAGGACTACGGATTTTAGAAGAGCGAGAACCGGAGTTGTATGGAAAGGCGATAAGGCAAAGCTAAGCGTGCGTGCACAGGAAAATATAACAAGAGCCGAAGAACAAACAACAACTGATAGACGCGCCAATCTTCTTATCTCCTTTGGAGGAGAAAGTTTGACTGGCTCTTCGGTATCGATTGATCCCCGCGAAACACTAATAACTGATTCTACCTCTGGTAAAACTTACAAACAGACCGTTTTCACAAGCGCGGGCATAGACTCTGTGGTCTTAGCCTTTTCTTTAAGTCAGCCCGTTGCAGCATAGGAATTCTAAGCTCAATTGAAGTAAAAACCCAAGTCTGTTAAAATTAATATTACCTTACTTGAGATGTGAGATCAACTTTGGAGAGATCTTTCTATTTGTTCCTGGGCTCTTCCCATTAAGGAGAACACATCATCACGTATTTCGGAATCATCTGGGATTGTATCTAAAACTTTAGTCCCCATCCTAATTGTTTCATCCGGTCGTCTGGCTTTTAGGTAAGTAGCTACTGCCTCAAGCCCTGTAACTTCCTGAGGAACGACTCTATCGGAGCCATCAAATTCTCTTTCCAAAGTTATTGCTAGCTCGCCGGTTCTCAACAAAGCTTCTTTAGCTAATCCGCTCTGCTCAAGTGCTTGGATTTCCGTAGTGAGTCTCTCAGCTTTTTCGTGTTCTGTAGTCATATGAAAGCCGTTATATCATATTTCCTCACACTTATAAAGATTAAGCTTAACTGTGAGGTGGGGGGTCAATGCCTTGTTGTTTGAGAGAATAATCTAAAAGCGCTTTCATTTCTTCACGCCTGTTTTCGCTTCCCAGAATTATTCCGATAATTTTATGTCCTTCGTATTCCAAATAAGTTACCAAACAAAGTCCTGCTTCAGGCGTGTATCCGTCTTTTAATCCTTTCACTCCCGGATAACTTGTGATCAAATTTGTCTGATTGTACAAATCATATGCATAGTGATCCGTTGTCTCCGGAATATGATACTCGGCGGTTGATGAAGCCTTTACTATTTGGAGATAATTGGAAACTGCTAGTCTTGCTATTACCAAAAGATCATAAGCAGTTGTATACTGCTTTCCGTCTCCTTCAAGACCTGTTGGATTTGTAAAATTTGTATCCTTCAAACCAAGAGAGCGAGCTTTGTTATTCATAGTTTTAATAAATTCTTCGCGACCAAGAGTATTTGCTGCCAGTGTCTCTGCTGCGTCATTTGCGGAATACATAAAAACACCCAGCAACAGCTCTTCAAGGTTCATTACCTCGCCCTCGGAAAGCCCCATTACGTTTTCTCCGACAAGATTTTCCGGATAAACAGCGTAGCGATCATCGTCTCTTTTGTTATCTATTGCGACAATTGCTGTCATTATCTTTGATAAAGAAGCCATAGGAAGTCTTTGTCTTGGGTTTTTTTCATATATAACTTTATCCTGTGTCAAATCATAAACAAGAGCAGATTTTGCAGAAATTTCTGGACTCTCGCTACTATCCGGAAGGATATCAGAAATAAAAGGAAGCCAGAGATCAAGTGACGAAACCTGCGAATTACTTTTCTTGTTTAAAAAATCCGGAAGAGGAGAGATTAGGTCTCTCTTTCCTAAGCTTGCTTTATTGAAAAAAATAAGAAACATTACGAGAAGTGCAAAGCTTACTGCAAGAATCAACAAATATTTCTTCACAGGATTATTTTAACAAAAAAGTGATAATTCCCATTGACCCCGTTAGGGTTTAAGCTGTATTGTTTTTGTAAGGAAATATTTTATATCTAACGGGGTTGACAAAAAATATAAGTTTGCTAGACTTAATTCCCAGAGTTTACCCTGTCTAATGGGCAGGCAAAGCCTGGTTTATCCTGAGCTTGCTCGCCTCGCTGAAGCTTGAGCGAAGCGGGTCGAAGGATTTTTTTATGGGAATAAACACTATTTCAGGTAATTTTAAAAATAAAGATATTATCTCTTTGGATCAATTTTCTCCCCGAGACCTCTCTATTTTATTTAAGCAAACTAACCGAATGAAGAGGATCGCAATTGCGGCGAAGCCTTCTGATCTACTTAAGGGTAACATAATTACCCTTATTTTTTATGAGCCTTCAAGCAGAACCTTTGGTTCTTTTGGAGCTTCGGTAAAACAACTGGGTGGACAAACAATTGAAGTTCATGATGTCTCGGCTACCTCTGTTGCCAAAGGTGAATCACTTGAGGATACGATCCGCGTATTTGAAGCATATTGCGATGCA
>JACOXW010000036.1 GCA_016182205.1 Candidatus Levyibacteriota bacterium | reverse complement strand
TGCATATTCTTTTTTAAGATTATTTATCCCCATTCTTATATGGCGATTTACAAAATATTGTCTGTCAAAAAAATTAAACAGTACTTTTGTTTCAAAATCTACTCTTACGCTTTCCTGCCTTACGAAAATCTCGTTTCTCCTTCTTATCGCTTCAAACTGTAAAAATGGAGGCGCAGTTTTTAAGTCAACCAGGTCAATTTTATCGGTCTTTAATATTTCCGAAAGATCGCCCAATATTTTTATCTTAAGCTCAAATCTTTCCTGATCCGTAAGGTTTTCAGCAAAAAAAATAGCAAAATCGATATCCGATAAAGGTTTAACTTTTTTGGAAGCTTGAGATCCGAAAAGGTACACCAAATCTACAGGTTGATCTTTGAAATAACCGTAAAGCTGATTTCGATTGAAATTTAAATGTTTCATAGAAAAATTATATCATGTTTACGTTCGTTCGACAAACGATCGTCGAAATTCCAATGTGGGGAGTGAATAAGAGTTTGAATGTAGTTGTGTCACTTGGCACAGTTCTATACGAGGCTATGAAAGTAAAAACTCCGCAGGTGTAATCGGCAAACACCCGCGCGCCGGCATAGCCTTTGGCGACGCCCGGCCGAGGGTGTAAAGAAAAACAGAAATTGGCAAATTGACATGGTACGAGGTTTTTATTAGAGTAAGATCATGGATGTATTACCTGTTCAGCAAACTTTGACGCAAGAGCCTCCAATGACACAACAGCCTCCGATTCAGTCCGCAGAGCCAATTGCATCTGACTCCGGACAAAATCCGGCTCAAAAGAAAGGAAGTTTGAGAAAGATTTTTAATATAAGTTCCTGGATGATTCTTTTTACTTTTTTACCGATTACCGTTCTTATTTTTCTTTCCCAGGACAGCATTCCGGGAGATTCTTTCTATCCCATAAAAAGAGGAATGGAAGGAATAGTATTGGCTGCTGCATCCGTTAATCCCGCAACAAAAGCAGCTTTCCAGACAGATTTAACAGAGAAAAGATTTAAAGAAGCCCAGACTCTGGTTTTATCCAAATCCAATACACAAGGCCTGTCAACTTTTGCCAAAGATGTTGAGGCGGCAGAGGTTCAAATATCCCTTCTTTCAAACAATTCGGAAAGAGAAAAAGCGGAAGAAAAGCTGATAAGCAAACTGGAAGAATATCAAAATAATCTAACTGCGCTTGAGGTAAAAACCCAGCAAAATCTTATTGTTTATCAGCCTCAAAATTTACCATCACCAACCCCAACAATATTTGCGCCTTCACCCACCGAGCCACTATCACAACAGTTACCACAACCTTCTTCTACGCCTACCCCAACTCCTGCGCCTTTGCCTTCAGTAAGCCAAACTCCTTTGATTCTAACTCCAACTCCATCTCAAGTTCCTTCTCCAACCCTAACAGTTTCGCCCACAGAATCTATAACTGTTCCCACTGCACAGCCTACCCAAGTTCCGCAAGATAGTGTTTCGGAGGAACAGGAAAAAGTCGTAGAAGAAATAAAAAAGACAAAAGAGAAGATAGACAAAATTAAAAGAGGTTTGGAAGAGAAAAGAGAGAGCAATAGAGGCAGGAGGGAGAGGCCTTAATTGCAGCCAATTTGCGAAGAGCTTACTTTGAAATCATCGAAGTAATAGTCCGAGGCTACAACAGAAAAGTCAGTTCCCAGTCTTAGCCATGAAATGAGATTAGTTCCTGTGTTAATATTATTCTCATCAGCCTTTAATTCTCCGTCAATCCAAATTCTGATTCTTCCGGTTGCAGGATCAGCTACATGATGAGTTTCAAGACAATACCATTGGTTGGTAGTAAGATTTAAGTCGCTTGCGCTTTTCCATGAACTTGCAGCATGGCTAAAAAGTCTATTTGTGTAACTGCTTTGCGTGCGGATTGCAGCAGCTCCGATAGCAGAACTTGCATTTGCATCGTAAGTTGCAGTTAAGATTCCCTGATGTGTTCCTGATGCAACATTTTGGTTAAGTTTTACTCTTACCCTCATGTAAGCTTCAGAAACCCCAAGGATCTGTTTCATGATACGAGAATCATCATTAACTCCTCCTGCCCCAATGTGAAGTCCATAATTCCCCGAATACGCTGCAGCCGGAATAACTTCAGCTATATTCCCTGCCTCAATAGTACTGCTTGTCCAATTTGAAATATCTCCTGTTTCAAAGTCATCAGAAAATATAAATTCGGAAGGAGTAGAAATAGAGAAACTAATACTATAATCATCTTCATTTATATTATTAGCGCCATCCTCACACCTTACATAATAATTGTATGTATTTCCATCAGAAAGTCCTGATATTGAAGTTGAATGATTGGTTGTTCCAGTTGTTGAAAAAGTATCTGTCATTGAAGAATATGCAGTATTTGCAACAGTGGAATATTTACAAACAGCATTCTCATTGGTTGTTACTCCTAATGTTGCTTGAGTTGTTCCGGGTGAAAGAAAACCAGTTGGAGCACCATCTGATCTGACCGGGGGAGTTGTGTCAGGAGGGGGAGGATTATCTACGCTAAATGAAATTGCATAGTCATTGGTATTTGCATTATTTGCTTCGTCAATGCATCTTACATAATAATTGTATGTGTTTCCATCTGTTAGTCCATTGATATTGGCAGAATGTGAAGTTCCGCCGGTTGTTGAGAAAGTATTGGCCATTGAGGAGTAACTAACTCCTGCTGCCGTGTCATATTTACAAATAGCATTTTCATTTGTATTCAAAGAAAGTGCTGCCGAAGTTGTTCCGAAAGGAAGTGCGCCTGTTGGAGAGCCATTAGATCGGGATGGAGGAGTGTCATTGGTTGGGGAGAAAACAAGCGTTCTGAAATTGGCTTCTGCTAACAGTGTTGGCACTTCAAAGCTTAGTATATTTGTCAGGCTATTGTAAGAAACGTTGTACAAAGGATCGCTATTGACTAAAACATCGCTTTCTACTCTTGCAAATTCTACTCCATTGTCCATTGCGCTAAATGTATCCTGCGGATAATACATTTGCATTGCTTTGCCAAAACCAAAAGCATGAAGTTCTGCTATTGAAGTTAATCCGTCATACTCTGCTTTATCAAAGAAAACCCCATTTTCATAACTTACTAATCGTGCAATGGTAGAGGGAGCTAAATCTTTGTGAATTTCAATGTTGATAGGACTGGAGGCATTTCCGGGAATTGGAACATATACTTCTTCGCCATTGCATTGCAAAAGATAAGTATTGGTATCTACAATTTTGCAGTAAGTTGCATCTGCCTTGGGAACCAAAAGCTCAACATAGCCTGCCTCCGGGAATGCGCCGGTAATTTCGGCAAATAAAATATCTCCATCGCGATAAAATTTATTTGTATTAAGTCTGTGAAGATTAAAATATTCTTTTATTCCTGATAATTCAGCCCAGCTGATTGAATTCATGATTCCAAGAGCCTGATTCATCAATGCAACTTTTTCAGGAGTATCATAATCTTCAATATGAGAATAATTATTCAGTCCAAGCCAGCCGTGATAAGTGACAAGCAGCATTTCGTTTAAAGCTTCTTCAAGGGTAGTTTTATATACAAAATTCGCGCTTGTGAGAAGATACACGCCATCTTTAACAGTGAATGCAAGATCTGGCAATATATCTCCCATTCTTGTTCTCATATATCTCATGCCATGATTTGCTGCAATTCCGGGTGTTGTATTTAGATCTGCGCTATGAGAGGGAACAGCGAAGAACGGATAATAAGGAAGACCATATTCCGACATTCTTTGGGTAAAGAGAGTAAAGTCTTCTTCTTGCTGAGCAACTGTCATTTCGTTAAATAGTAAATGTGAGTAGGAATGATTGATAACGTCATGTTTCCCTTCATTATTCTTAAACCATGTAACTCCATCAGGTATAACTTCAAATCTATCGGCAATAAATCCCTGAACTTCTCTTGCGCCATATCCGTTTGCAATATCTGTTACAGCATCAATAATTCTCTGGCCTGTTCCGCTTACATAAAAATTATACCAGCGGTGGCTGTCATCATTATACCAGCGGTGGCTGTCATCATGAATAGTTACAAATTTTATTTTGGGCATTGCGATATCCAGATTTCTAATTGCGCTTAAAAGAAGGGGTTGAGAGGGAGACTTGTGATATTCAACATCTTTCAAATTTTCCGCACAGCTATAGTAATGATTGTTTTTTTCCAGGAAACACGGGCCGCCGGTTGTTAAATTTGCAATAACGTTAGCGCTTATGTTGGTAACTTGTTTGTAATTACTAGGCTGTGTTCCTACTACAGAATATTTTATTATCTTTCCGAGGTCATAAGATTCATTTACAGTTGTGCGGTCAATACTGCCCGTAACTGCACTGCCTATGTTGATACCGAAAACTTGTTCCGCAAGCGTTTGGGAAATAGCTCCTGTACCAAAATGAGCACCAATGAGGGAGTGGGCTGGAGCCTGTGTCCATTCAATCAGCGCAGCT
>JACOXW010000005.1 GCA_016182205.1 Candidatus Levyibacteriota bacterium | reverse complement strand
TCGTGGAGGGACTGAGACGCTGGGTGTTCGTATGCCAAATCATCCAAGACTTCTTTCTCTAATTGAGAGAGTCGGTGTGCCGATTCTTTGTCCTTCGGCGAATTTCCATGGAGGGAAAACCCCCTATAAAACTTGGGATCTTGACCCTTTTTTGGTATCACAGGTAGACTATATACTAAAAGAAGATGCAACGGGTCTTAAAGCTTCAACAGTGATTGACTGCACGAAAAACCCGTGGAAAGTCATCAGGCCAGGTGCAATAGACATAACAGTATGAATAGACTTTTTATAGATGCGGCAGATTCGGAACATGTGATCGTGCGTATTGAAAAAAACGGTCGGTACTTTACGCACAAGTCGGGAGCCAAACAGAAAGGGTCCCAAGTTATTCTCTCTGCAATTAACTCTCTTTTGGTGAAGGCCGGTATGAGTGTAAAAGATCTGGAAGAAATAGAAGTGGTTTCGGAAAAAGGATCATACACTGGGCTTCGTGTGGCAGCCGCAATAGGAAATACACTTTCTTATGCGCTTAGGATTCCAATTAACGGAAAAAAAGGGATATTTGTAGAACCTACCTACCAATGATATGATGATATTATGAAACGGTTTCTGCACCACCTTTTTATACCGCACGAGGGCAATAATCACCGCGCAAAACTACTCCACCACAGTTCACTCCTTCTTGTCATAACCGCGTTATTTATGGGACAGTTTGCCATATCTTTGCTTTACGCCGCAAAGCCTTCGGTATTGGGAGTTTCCATGGACATGAATGCGCAGGAACTTTTGCTTTTGACCAACCAAAAACGGCAGGAACAGGGTCTGCCGCCGCTTATCATTAACTCTGTATTAACCCAAGCTGCTGCAGAAAAAGCTTCGGACATGTTTGCGAAGAATTATTGGGCTCATAACGCACCCGACGGGACAACTCCGTGGGTATTTTTCAAACAAGCAGGATATAATTACAGTTATGCCGGAGAAAATCTGGCGCGCGGGTTTACGAGTTCCTCTGACGTAATAAATGCCTGGATGGCCAGCCCCACGCATAGAGCAAATGTATTATCCGGTAAGTACAATGAGGTAGGATTTGCTATAAAACAGGGGAAGCTGCTTGGAGAAGACACTGTATTGGTAGTTGAAATGTTTGGCAATACAGAGTCGCCCGTGGCGATGGATACTCAGCCTGTCCCAATTGCTTCACAAGCTCAAACACTGCTTTTGCCGATACGCGCTGTGACTCCTCCTTATAACTTGTTGGCATTCGGTCAATCATCCCCACTCATAGCCGGTATAAAAACATCTACTCTGATTGAGAAAAATAGTGTTTCAAGAAACATAGCCATTATGACACTTATCTTCTTTATTTCAGCGTTAATAATAGATATGATAGTAGTAGAGAGAAAAAGGATTGTCCGCTTTGTCGGACACAATCTGGATCATACGTTATTCCTAATGTTTATTCTTTTGCTTGTGATTGTTGCAAAAGCTGGCAGTATCTTATGAAAAAACATCTGGTAAAACGGCATATTTCCTATCATATATCTCTTTTGTTCCTTTTTTTCGCGGGATTTTTTCTGGCCGTAGCCACCGGTTATGACAAAAAAACGCAGATGACAATTATTTCTATGATCGCACTACTATACGTAACATTGGGAATTGTTCATCACCACGCAAATCATAACCTTTCTTCAAAAATTGTGGTAGAATATGTACTTATTGCGAGTCTTGGGATAACAGTTATGCTTTTTCTTTTACGGGGTTTTGCATTATGAAAGGAATTATTTTAGCAGGAGGATTGGCAACACGACTTCGCCCGCTGACATGGGTAACTAATAAGCATTTGTTACCTATTTATAACAAGCCCATGATTTATTATCCTTTGGAAGCGATGGCAAAAGCGGGAATAAAGGAAGTTCTTATCACCAGTTCGCCGGATCATGCAGGAGATTTTGCGAATTTACTGACAACAGGAGAGGAGTTTTCTCTGCGTCTTTATTATGCAGTGCAGAAAAATCCCAAAGGCGGTATCGCAGACGCAATTTCATTGGCAGAAGAATTCGCAAAGGATGAAAAAACGCTTGTTATGCTAGGAGACAATATTTTTAATTTTGATCTTCGTAAATCAGCCTTAGAATTTGAAAATCAGGGAAACGGCGCAATGGTATTTGGTATAAAAATGCCGACGGATTCTCAACAATATGGCGTGATTGAAATGGATAATAAAGGAAAAGTGCTTTCTATAGAAGAAAAACCGGAAAATCCAAAATCAGATATTGCTCAGACAGGAATCTATATGTACGATTCCCAAGTTTTCACATTTATAAAAAGTCTTTCTCCCTCCGGACGTGGGGAATTGGAAGTGACAGATTTAAATAATTTCTATCTGAAACAGGGACTCCTGCAATGCAGGCTTATTGACTGGTGGATTGATGCCGGAACATCCTACGATGAACTTCTTAGGGCAAACACAATGGTGGCGGAAAAAGTAAAAGGAGGCCAGTTATGAGTAATATTAGGGAAATAAAAGAAGAAATCGCAAAAAAAGTTGATACAAAAGACCTGGAGGGAAACCCCAACGGATTTTTAATAGAACTTTTTAAAGACGCAGAGAAAACAACTCTTTACTTAACAGCTGCAAAACCGGGTGCATTCAAAGGATATCATCTACATAGAGTGAGGGGTGCTCGTTATATCTGCATAAGAGGAAAAATGAAGATCATTCTTTATGTAGACGGGAAGAAAGAGGAGCATATTCTGACTTCAAATCCTCCAACGCGTCTTTATATCCCACCCAATATCGCAACAGGGCTTGAGAATATCGGAGATGAAGAAGCCTGGTTGATCAATTTTCCGGATCCTCCTTATGATCCCAATTTGAAAGATGAACAAGTGGATTATACGGAAGAAGAATTGATAAGCGGTGTCGTAAAATAATGCAGAAAAAGTTACGGGAGAAAAGAGTATTACATGCCAGTTTATTTGATGTAGAGGAACAGGAGATTGAGATACAGTCAGGAGTTGTAAGAACTTACCATGTGGTAAAACGTCATCCTACGGTTTCCGTTTTTCCGCTGACAGAAGACTTTGAGATATATCTTGTATCACAGTTTCGGTTTACCCTGCAGGAAGTGACACTTGAGGCAATGGCGGGTTTTGTCGATGAAGGTGAAGAGCCTTTGCAGGCTGCAAAAAGAGAATTACAAGAAGAAACAGGATTACAAGCATCAGAATGGCAGCCGTTACCGGTGGTAGAATTGTCAGGAAGTGTTATTCAGGCCAAAGTATACGGGTTTATCGCACGGACACTGAAGACAGGAAAACAGAATCTTGATGAAAGCGAAAAAATTACCGTTGTTAAACTGCCGCTTGAGGAAGCAGTAAAAAAAGTGTTGTCGGGTGAAATAAATCACGCCTCAAGTGTCATCGGTATATTGACACTTGACAGAATGAGGAGAGATAGAAAGTTATGAAAGTCGTTGTAACCGGCGGGGCAGGATTTATCGGATCAAATTTTATTCTGTACTGGATGCGTCACCATCCGGATGATGCAATAGTAAATTTAGATAAATTAACCTACGCCGGTAATTTAGAAAACCTTAAAGACGTTGAGAATAATCCCAACTATACTTTTGTTCAGGGAGATATTGTGGACGCCGATTTGGTAGAACACGCGCTTAAAGGAGCTGACATAGTGGTTCACTTTGCCGCGGAAAGCCATGTGGATAGGTCAATTCACGAACCGGCGCAATTTGTGATGACAAATGTCTTGGGGACGCAGGTACTTCTGGATGCTTCGTTAAAAGCGAATATAAAACGATTCCATCACATTTCAACGGATGAAGTTTTCGGAAGTCTGCCGCTTTTCTCAAAAGATAAATTCGATGAAAAAACCAAATATGATCCCCGAAGCCCATACTCAGCAAGTAAAGCAGGATCTGACCATTTAGTAAATGCGTATTCTGCGACATACGGACTACCAACAACAATTACAAATTGTTCCAACAACTTTGGGCCGTATCATTTCCCTGAAAAGCTTATTCCACTGGCTATTACAAATATTTTGGAAGGAAAAAAAGTTCCCGTCTATGGAGACGGTTTGTATGTTCGCGATTGGTTATATGTAGAAGATCATTGCAGAGCTATTGAGTTAGTGCTTATCAAGGGAAAGATTGGCGAAACGTACTGTGTGGGAGGTTCGGCTGATGATATAAATAACCTTACTGTGGTAAAAAAAATCCTTCGTATTATGGGAAAGACTGATGATATGATCGAATTTGTAAAAGACAGACCGGGACATGACAGACGATATGCAATTGACTGGTCAAAGATAAAAAATGATTTGGGGTGGGAACCACAACATAATTTTGATGAGTGGCTTGAAAAAACCGTCGAATGGTACAGGCAAAATACTTCCTGGTGGCAGAGGGTTAAAGACGGGTCATATCAGGATTATTATAAAAAACAATATGGAAGCGTATGAGAATTTTAGGAACCGGGCTTACCGGTCTTGTCGGATCAAGAATAACAGAGTTATTAAAAGATACATTTGAGTTTGAAAATATCAGTTTGGATACTGGGGTAAATATTACTGAAAAAGATAGTGTGCTTCGTGCGATTACATCCTCAACGGCTTCGATAGTTGTTCATCTTGCCGCCAAAGCTGATGTGGATGGATGTGAGAAAGATAAATTATTGGGAAAGGAAGGCGACGCATGGAAGATAAATGTAAAAGGGACACAACATGTGGTAGATGCGTGTCGTTTGGGTGGCAAGCAAATAATCTATATCTCAACAGATTTTGTTTTTGACGGTGAGAAGGAAGAATATTCGGAGGAGGACGCGCCAAGTCCGATCAACTGGTATGCACAAACCAAATACGAAGGAGAAAAGATCGTGCAAGGAAGCGATACGCCCTGGCTTATCATCCGTATTGCGTATCCTTATAGATCATCATTTGAGCGGAAAGACTTTGTCAGGGCGGTTGCCTCACGATTGAAGAATGGGCAGGAAGTTACTATGGTAAAAGATCATATTATGACACCGACATTTATAGACGATATTGCAAAAGCCCTCCATCTGCTGATAGAAAAAAACGCAACAGGTATTTTTCATGTGGTAGGCAGCCAATGGGTGAGTCCGTATGATGGGGCGTTGTTAATAGCAAAAACCTACGGTTTTGACACGGGACTTGTTCAGGAAACGACCAGAGCGCAGTACTTTACAAATCGTGCACCCAGGCCCTTCCGTTTAGCTCTGAAAAATGATAAACTACGGAGGCTAGGTGTTCCCATGCTTCCATTTTCAGAGGGTTTAGCATCCATAAAAGATTCAATCGTATTATGACAATTACATTTATAGGCCACGGATATGTAGGATTGGTAACTGCTTCTGTGTTTGCCGATTTAGGCAATACAGTGTGGGTTATCGGACATACACCTGAAAAAATTGAAAACTTAAAAAAAGGAATTATTCCTATTTATGAACCGGGACTTGAAGAAATGGTAAAAAGAAATGTGAAAGCAAACCGATTACTTTTCACAATGGATTATCAGCCTGCAATTGCTTCTTCGGATGTTGTTTTTATTGCAGTCGGAACACCTCCAAAACAGACGGGTGAGGCAGATTTAAGTGTCGTTTTCTCAGTAGCGCAAGAGGTAGGCAAAAATCTGGATGGGTATACGGTTGTTATCGTAAAAAGTACTGTTCCCGTGGGAACAAACAGGGAGGTACAGAAAATTATCGAGAGAGTAAAGCCGAAGAAAGCAAAGTTTGATATCGCATCGGTTCCTGAGTTTTTGCGTGAAGGGCAGGCCATTGCCGATACCCAACATCCGGACCGTGTCGTGATAGGAGTAGAATCGGAGAAAGCAATGGAAATGCTTATAGATCTTCATAAGCCTGTTGCTACAGAGGATGAAAAGACAGAAACACATGTGGTTTTAACATCAATCGAAACAGCAGAAATGATTAAATACGCTTCCAACGCTTTTTTGGCAACGAAGATTTCTTTTGCAAATGCAATTGCGCAACTTTCTGAAAAAGTCGGAGCTGACGGCCCGACGGTACTGGAGGCAATGGGACTTGATAAGCGAATCGGACGGTCATTTTTGAATGCAGGTGCGGGATATGGAGGCAGTTGTTTTCCAAAGGACGTAAAGGCACTTATTGCAATAGCAGATAAAAACGGTTATGACTTTACACTCTTAAAAGAGGTGGAGAGAGTAAATAAAGACGCAATGCATCAGGTCACAAAGAAGGCAAAAAAGTTGGTGGGGGGGGATCTTACGGGTAAGACAGTCGGTATTTTAGGATTGTCATTCAAACCCGATACGGATGATATGCGGGAAGCACCCTCTCTAACCGTAATCGAAGATTTACAAAAACTCAACGTAAAAATACAGGCATATGATCCTGTAGCGATGGAAAATGCCAAAAAATTGATAAAAGGCATAACTTATTGTGAAAATGTTTATGACGTTGCAAAAGATGCAGATTTGCTCATTATTATGACAGAGTGGAACGAATTCAGACAAATTGATTTGGAAAAAGTAAAGGCCATTATGAAAAATCCGGTGATTCTTGATGGGCGAAATGTGTACGATCCTCTCATTGTTAAAGAATTCGGATTTACATATCAAGGAGTCGGACGGTAAAACTGTGTTACTATGACACAAAAAGTTCTTGTTACAGGCATTTCAGGATTTGCAGGTAGTCATCTCGCCGAATGTATTCTTTCTTCTTCCTCATATACACTTTCCGGAACATATCTTTCTGAAAAAAGTCTTTTGAATCTTGGTAATCACCGTGAGAAGATTTCTCTTCACCAAGCTGATTTAACTGATAAAAAAGTTACCACAGATGTTATATCTTTTACAAAGCCCGATCTTATCTTTCATTTAGCAGCATTGACTGCACCGGGAGAGAGTTTTAAACATCCTTCAGAGACTATTACCACCAATGTATCCATGCAGGTAAATGTGCTGGAGGCGGCTCGTGAACATGTGCCCTCGGCCCGTATTTTGATTATCTCTTCTGCTGATGCATATGGGATGGTGGATCCTTCTGACTTACCGATTGATGAGGAAACGCCATTCAAGCCGGGAAACCCTTATTCAGTGTCAAAAATAGTGCAGGATTATCTTGGGCTTGAGTATCAGTTGGCTTATAATATGCAGATCATTCGTGTAAGGCCGTTCAATCACATAGGTCCACGTCAGGAATCAAAATTTGTCATTAGTGCATTTGCAAAACAGATTGCCGAAATTGAAAAAGGGAAAAAAGAACCGGTGCTTCTGGTAGGAAATCTTGAGGCAAAACGGGATTTTACCGATGTTCGTGATATTGTCAGAGCATACGGCATGATTATGGAAAAAAGCAATTCAGGAGAAGTGTACAATATAGGCAGCGGTATATCGCATACTATATCCGATATGCTTGACAAACTGTTGTCATTAAGCACGGCTTCTATAGATGTAAAAATTGATCAAAGCCTGCTTCGTCCGGGTGATACGCCTGAACTCCGGTGTGATTACTCCAAGTTACAAAGTGCGATAGGCTGGCGTCCGCAGATTCCTCTTGATAAAACCTTGAAAGATACACTGGATTATTGGCGCAGTATCGTTTAGAATAGAAATAGGTTTTGAAGGTATTTTCATCCCGAACTTTTGTGAAGGATGAGATTATTTATTATGAAAAAGGCACTTATTACCGGTATTACCGGACAGGACGGATCGTATCTTGCGGAATTTCTTCTTAATAAAGGATATACAGTATATGGTTTGACAAGAAGAACCAGTACGGTTAACAACGAGCGCATAAAACAGATTCAAGATAAAATTACGTTAGTGCAGGGAGACTTGTTGGATCAGAGTTCACTCTCATCAGCACTTACAGAAACAAATCCCGATGAAGTATACAATCTCGCGGCGCAGTCATTTGTAAAGACCTCATGGAATCAGCCGGTATTAACAGGTGAATTTACCGCCTTGGGTGTTACGCGTATGCTTGAGGCTATTCGGGCATTTAATCCTAAAATCCGTTTTTATCAAGCTTCTTCATCAGAAATGTTTGGAAAAGTTACCGAGTCTCCGCAAAAAGAAACAACACGATTCTATCCGCGCAGTCCGTATGGAGTTGCAAAGGTATATGGACATTATATAACTGTTAATTATCGTGAAAGTTATAACATATATGCGTGCAGCGGAATTCTTTTCAATCATGAATCTCCAAGACGGGGACTGGAATTTGTTACACGGAAAATCAGTAATGCAGTAGCACGAATCAGCCTGGGAAAGCAGGATAAGGTGGAGCTGGGAAATATGGATGCACAACGAGATTGGGGATTTGCAGGTGATTATGTTGAGGCGATGTGGTTGATGTTACAGCAGGATAATTCTGATGATTATGTAGTGGCAACAGGGGAGACACATAGTGTAAAGGAATTCGTCGAGTTAGCATTTAAAACAGTAGGCATAACAGATTGGGAAAAGCATGTTATCTCAAATAAAGAAGAATATATGCGTCCTGCAGAAGTTGATTACCTTATAGGAGATTACAGTAAAGCAAAAAAAATTCTTGGATGGGAACCCAAAACCAGTTTTCCTCAGTTGGTTGAAATGATGGTCAAGGCTGATGTTGCTCTTGAAAAAGAAAAGAACTAATCTCGTATGCAAAAGGTATTAGTGGCAGGCGGGGCAGGATTTATAGGATCTCATCTTTGTGAGTCGCTTTTACAGAAGGGGCATACGGTTTACTGTCTTGACAATATCTGTACCGGAAATCCAAAGAATCTGGAGGAACTCCAAAAAAACCCTTCATTTCATTTTATAGAAGGTGACGTGACTCAGCCGGTAAAGCTTCCT
The DNA here is from genome assembly GCA_016182205.1 of Candidatus Levyibacteriota bacterium. Classification (GTDB taxonomy): domain Bacteria; phylum Patescibacteriota; class Microgenomatia; order Levybacterales; family UBA12049; genus JACOXW01. The sequence goes on along the minus strand of JACOXW010000005.1, from coordinate 14,165 downwards.
CAGTCTTTACATATTGATGCTATTTTCCATCTGGCTTCTCCGGCATCGCCGAATAAAAACAGTTCGAGAAGTTATATGAACCTTCCTCTTGAGACCATGTTGGCAAATTCAGAAGGGACATATCGTCTTTTGGAACTCACAAAAGCACACAGTGCCCGAATGCTTTATGCCTCATCATCTGAGGTATATGGTGATCCTCTTTTATCTCCGCAGAAAGAAACATACTGGGGTAACGTAAATCCGAATGGCCCACGATCCGTCTATGATGAGGCTAAACGATTTGGAGAGGCCATTTCCATGCTCTATGTCCGTAAATTTTCGGTTGACGTACGTGTCGCTCGTATATTCAATACCTACGGTCCTCGAATGCATCCTGATGACGGTAGAGTAGTATCAAATTTCATCAACCAGGCTTTACGGAACGAAAAAATAACGATATACGGAGACGGAAATCAAACAAGGAGTTTTTGTTTTGTTACTGATATGGTAAATGCACTTGAGTCACTTCTTTTTCTGGACAACCTTTCAGGTAAAGTGGTGAATCTAGGCAACCCGGATGAGCGGAAAATATCAGAACTTGCTACAATGATAAAGGAAATGACCGGATCATCTTCTGAGATTACTTATAGTGAATTACCGCAAGACGATCCGAAAAATAGAAAACCTGATATAAGTTTGGCAAAAGAGTTACTTTCCTGGGAGCCTACAGTTGATCTTGAACATGGTTTAAAACAAACAATTGAATTCTTTAAAAACTGATGAATGTAGTTATTATTCCAGCTACTTATAACGAAAAAGGCAACATAGAGCGGTTAATAGAAATACTTGAAGAAGAAGTATTTCCAAAAATCAAAACGCACCAAACTTCTATTTTAGTGGCTGACGATAATTCTCCCGATGGTACAGGCGATGTCGTCAAAAACTTAATGAAGCGCTACAAAAATCTGCATATAAACCAGGGCGAAAAGAAAGGACTTGGAGCTGCATACATAAGAGCAATGACTCACGCCATAGAAAAAATGGGTGCGGATGTTGTATTTGAAATAGATGCTGATTTATCTCACGATCCCAGAGAAATTCCTCATTTTCTGAAAAAAATTGATGAAGGATACGATATCGTTATCGGAACACGATATAGCAGCGGCGGATCAATGCCCAAAAATTGGCCAATGATTCGGAAGATGTTTTCCGTAACTGCGAATTTAATCGTCAGACTTATTACCGGTAGAGTGCATATCCACGATTGGACAGGAGGATATCGAGGCATTAAAAAGCAAGTGTTTCTCAAAGAAAGAGAAAAGACGAAAATGTACCAGGGATATACCTTCCAGGTGGCATTTCTTTACAAATCAGTTATGGATGGATATAAAGTTGGAGAAGTTCCTATTCATTTTGCGGATCGTGAGCTGGGACGTTCAAAAATTGCACCTATTGAATATATTATTAATTTATTAAAGTACGTGATTATAGAACGGATCAAAGAGTTGAAGCGATTTGTGAAATTTCTGGTCGTCGGAGGCACAGGTTTTATAGTCCAAATACTTGCTCAGGAGATTTCAGTAAGAACTGGTTTCACGTTTTTTCTTGCGCAAATCTCAAGTATCATTATTTCAAAATACACAATGCATTCTGATTTAGCATCACTGACTCAAGCTTATGGGGCTGCAATCGGTGCAGAAACCGCAATTTTATCAAATTTCTTTTTCAATAATACTTGGACATTTAAAGACCGTGCCTCGCAAAAAAACAACGGAAATGTTTTTATTCGACTTATTAAGTTTAACTTCACATCATTTGCATCAATTATAATTCAGTTTTTTGCAGTATGGATAGGGGTGAAGATACTGGGTGTTGATACAGCTATCTGGAGTGTTTCTATCCCTACAAGAATCTTGATTGTTATTCCGACAATAGTACTTATTATTATCCCGCTTAATTATTTGATTTATAATAAGATAATCTGGAAGAGACAACATGAACAGGATGAAAAAACTCTTAAATCCTAATCACATTCTTCTTTTCTGTATCCTGATTCTCGCTGCATATCTGAGACTTTATAAGATTGAGGGATACATGACTTTTTTGGGAGACGAGGGTAGAGATGCATTGGTTATCTATAATATCCTTCATGGAAAATTAACGCTTCTGGGGCCAACGGCATCCGTAGGAGGTTTTTTCATGGGACCGATCTACTACTATTTAGTTGCTCCATTTTACTGGTTATTCGGGTATAGTCCGGTAGGTGCGTCAGTATTTGTTGCTTTACTTAGTGTAGCGACCGTATTTCTCGTCTGGAAAATAAGTAAAGAGTTTTTTGGTACTAGTGCCGGAATAGTTGCATCATTTCTCTATGCAACCTCTCCTCTTGTCATTACATATTCTCACTCATCCTGGAACCCCAATGTTATGCCTTTTTTTACTCTTCTTACACTTTACATACTTTACAAAGCAGTACGGAGTAAAAATTCTTGGTTATTTATTCTTGTTGGAATACTTTACGGCATAGATATTCAATTGCATTATACTGAATTGTTTGTGGGACTAATCATCATGCTTTACGTACTTTTAACCGAGATTTGGCGGCAAGGTAGGAGAATTTCGTTTTCTGAAGTCTTTGAAACTCTGAAAAAAGGAATTTGGATATTTGGGGGATTTCTTATCGGTTTTTCTCCGTTTTTGGCATTTGAAGTCAGACATGAATTTCCTAATACAAAAAGTATCATTTCCTTTATTTTCGGTTCACCTGATACAGGTGGCGATAACCGTTTTCTCTATACAGTTTTTGATGTATTTTTCCGGATTTTTGAGAGGTTGATCGTGTCTTTTCCGGTGCCCAATTTCCAAAAAGGGTATAGCCAGATTATTCTTACTCTTTGGTACACAGGAGGACAATTAGTGGCACTTATCGCAGTGGGATTATTGGTATATCAATTCTATAAAGTTATAAAAGAAAAGAAAGATAGTTTCTACTACTATTTACTTATATGTCTTTGGTTATTTTTAGGAATTATCCTTTTCGGTTTTTACAAAAAACAAATATACGATTATTACTTCGAGTTTCTTTTTCCAGTACCATTTTTAATTTTCGGAAATGCTTTTTCCTATTTTTGGCAAAAAAAGACAGTATACAAACTTGTTCTTTCCGCTACATTATTTCTTATTATTCTGGCCAACTATAGCACATCTCCTTTGCGTTTACCTGCAAATTATCAGTTTAACCAGGCAAAAGAGATAGCCGATTTTGTGCTTGAAAAGACTGATGGAAAACCGTTCAATTTTGCTCTTATCACCGGTGGCAACTCCGATCATGCATATCGGTACTTTTTCAAATTAGCTGGAAGAGAACCTGTCGTTATACAAAATTCTGTTATAGATCCGAACAGAAAAAGCGTAACAGGGCAGCTATTGGTGGTTTGTGATACCCTACCGTGTTCCCCGCTTGGGCATCCGCTGTGGGAAATAGCAGGATTTGGGAGAGCCCAGGTAGCCGGACAATGGGATGTAACGGTAATTAAAGTATTTAAACTGATTCACTACCAAGAAGCAAAAAAGTAATTCCTCTTGACAAACCTATAACAAGTGTTTTACGCTAAATATGTTCGCAGATGCATATGTGAACTTGCCAAAGAAGAAACTGTTTCTAGAATAGGGACTTTGGAGGGACAGGTATATTGGAATGCTTTTGTATAAAAAGCAAACCGAAAAAGTTTTGTACGTCTATATACGAAAGCATGTAGAGTACAAACGAAAACAAAAAAGTCTGTGTAAAAAGCGGGCTTTTTTGTTGGTTTATAGAAGATAAATAAAAAACCCCGCCAACGGCGGGGCTTTTATTCTGTTTCTTGAAGTAAATTTGAATTTTGAGCTCAAACTTCAAGAAGAGTTTAGGCCTTACCAATCTTGTACATTCCTGTACCACAGACTGGGCATTTGCCTTTCATTGCTGGTTTACCATTTTTCATCGTAACTGGTTGAGCATTTGGATCCTCTCTTTTTGCTCGACATTTTACGCAATACATTTGTGCCATGATAGATTTCACCCCCTTTCACTAATATCCTACCATAGGTAATGTAACCATATGGTTTTTGAGAATGAAATATAGAAGAAGTTCAAAAGTGAGAATACCGGTTGTTAATGTAACTGTTTTTAGAAGATCATGTCGTATGAAAGCATATGAGAGCGTATCTGTTTTTATCTGACGTTTTAACGGTAGAGGTGATGAAAGATACTTTTTCAGTACATCGTTTTGTGACTGCAGCGTAAAGGTGCTGTCAGGAGTAGAAATCTGCGGTGATTTTTGAAGTTTCCGTTGGAGGTCTGCAATTATTTTTTCTTTTCTAGTTTTTCTCCGTTTTGTCATTGCAATAGGCAAAGATTACACTATTGACACGAGCCTGTCAAGAGGCTAATATACAGAATTATATGGTGATCAACATTGAGCTAATAGGACTACTTGTTAGCTTTGTTTGGTTACTTGTATTATCCATACTTTTTACTCGTTTAACAGCTCACTATAATAATCTTCTAAAAGGTGCAAGTACCAAGACACTCAAGTCGCTTTTGGATGATCTTCTCCATGAGAGGCATCTTGGAAAAAAGGATATTGCAGAACTACGAATGATATGTGATAAGATAGAAAAGGACAGTCGATACCACATCCAAAAAATAGGACTTGTACGGTTTAATCCGTTTAAAGATACGGGAGGAGATCAGAGTTTTGTTTTGTCCTTTATAGACGCGAATAATACAGGGGTGGTAATATCCGGGCTCTATTCGCGAAGTGGGACACGGTGGTACGCAAAACGGGTAAAAGAGGGAAAAGGTGTGGAACATGAATTGTCTGACGAAGAAAAGCAGGCGATAAAAGAAGCAAAAGGGTTGAAATAGAAAGAATGAAAAAAAGACATATTATTTTACTGGTAGGTATCTATAGTGTTGCGGCAATTATTTCCTTTTTAGTATTTTCAAAAGCAAGAGGGGCAACAACCAACGGCATTTCTGCGCCTGTTCCTGTAGATAAGGCTACCGGTCAGCTTTCATTTGACCAAAAACAGCCGAAAACCGAACCTTGCCCTCTCAATGGAGAACTCTATTCAAAGCAACAAAAAGATTGGTGGGAAAAACACAGACCTTTGGGAGTCATGATAGAAAACCATGAGAATGCACGACCTCAATCAGGACTTTCTTTAACAGACGTGGTATACGAAGCTGTTGCAGAAGGCGGTATTACACGTTTTCTCTCAATTTTTTACTGTCAAGACGCTCCGCAAGTCGGTCCTATACGTTCGGCCAGAACTTACTTTTTGGACTTTATCTCTGAATATGGCGACAATCCTCTTTACGTACATGTAGGGGGAGCAAATCGTGACGGACAGGCTGATGCACTGGCACAAATTGAGGAATACGGATGGGGCGCTTATAATGATATGAATCAGTTCTCGATCGGTTTTCCTACATTCTGGCGTGATTATGATCGGTTGGGGCATTCAACTGCCACGGAGCATACCATGTACTCGACTACAACAAAATTGTGGGATTTTGCCAAAAAATCCCGAAAACTCTCCAACGTCGATGAAAATTCCGATTCGTGGAATTTGAAATTCAGTCCTTATGTATTTACCAACGGGGCTCCGTTATCTGAGCGCCCCGCTTCTGAAAAAGTCCATTTGGAGTTATGGGAAGGATATAAAGATTATGCCATTGATTGGATTTATGACAAAAAAGAGAACGAGTATAAAAGAGAAAATGGCGGAAAGCCTCATATAGATCAAAACAATAAAAAACAACTTACCACCAAAAATCTCGTGGTGTTATATATGGCGGAAACACAGTTAAACGATGAAGAGCATCATTTGCTTTATAAAACAAAAGGCACGGGTAAAGCGGTAGTATTTATGAACGGGAAAGAACTACAGGGACGCTGGAAAAAAGATGGAAGAACAGATAGACTGATTATCTCAGATACTTTGGGCAAACCAGTTACTTTTATCAGAGGAAGAATCTGGTTTACGCTACTGCCTCTTGACGGAGTTATTACTGTCAAATAATATATAGTTGCCTAATCTATACTTTTTGAGTATAATTATTAGACAAATAGGCAATCTAATCTATGTTTTCCGATTTAATAACTTCTAAATCACGAGTAAAACTACTCAATGTGCTTCTGTCCACTCCAAATGAAATGTTCCACGTTCGGGAATTGGTAAGAAGGACCAATGATGAAATAAATGCCGTCAGACGAGAGTTATCGTTTCTTGAAAAAAACGGAATTCTTCAGAAAGAACCACGGGCTAACAGGGTATATTATTCACTTTCAAAAGAGTACCCGTTTTATTTTGACTTACTTTCTATTGGCGCCAAAACAATTGGATTGGGAGCAGAAATATTACAGAATAAGGCAAAGCTTGGGAAGATAAAATATGCTATGTTTTCAGGAAAATTTGCACGCCGGATAGAAAAGCAACCGGACGAGGTGGATTTTTTAGTAGTTGGAACAGTTGTCCTCCCGGAGCTGGCTTTACTGATAAAAAATGAAGAACGCCGTTTGGGGCAGGAAATTAACTATACGCTTATGTCAGAAGAAGAATTCAGTTTCAGAAAGAAGCGAAGCGACCCTTTTATCATAGGAATATTGTCTGGTTCACGAATTATGCTCATAGGTGATGAAGAGTCTATGCTTTCGTAAGGGTGCTCTCTTGCAAAATTCTTTGTAACTACGGTATTATTAAACATCATGACGAAAAATCCTCGATTGTTTTTTTGGTTTATTGTAATTCTGACTATTTTTGCAATTATTATTGATCTACCAAAAGTTTTTACAATAGACATTGAAACTCAGAATATTCCTTTGGTAAATCGCAAGATCTCAATTCATAGAACTATTGGAGGCTTTAACCCTAACTTCTTTATCGGCCCGTGGCATGTAAAAAAAGATTTATCTTTTAGAAAAGGTCTTGATTTGGAAGGTGGAACCAGTATTACACTTCGTGCTGATATGAAAGATATTCCCTCGTCCCAACGGCAACAGGCCTTGGAGTCGGCGCAGTCAGTTATTGAGAGACGTGTTAATTTCTTTGGTGTTTCAGAGCCAATTGTCCAAACAGCTACAGGTAATAATGACTATAGAATAATTGTTGAGATTCCCGGTGTTTCTGATGTAGATCAGGCGATACGGCTTATTGGTACCACGGCACAATTATCTTTTTGGGAAGAAGTTGCAAGCGGTTCAGCACAGGAAGCCACGCCTTCAGCACTTCCTTTAGGTATTACTGAGATTTTCGGAGGAAATTCTAAAAAGACAGAACTAACAGGAAATGATTTACAGCAGACCGCTGTGACTTTTGATCCCAATACGGGAGTACCTCAGGTACAACTGGTGTTTTCCTCGGAAGGTACGAAAAAGTTCTCAGATATTACACGCAGAAATATTAATAAGCGTGTTGCGATAGTCTTGGATAATCAAGTTATAGAGGCACCTGTTGTCAGGCAGGCAATTACTACCGGTGATGCTGTCATTTCCGGTAGCTTTACTACTGATACTGCGAAGGCACTCAATATTCAACTTAATGCCGGCGCGTTACCGGTTCCTCTGATAGTACTGGAGCAGCATACTATCGGTGCCACATTGGGGGAGGAATCTCTTCGGAAAAGTCTTTTTGCCGGTTTTATAGGACTTTTGATAATAGTTGTATTTATGAGTATATACTACGGAAGGCTTGGGATGTTAGCAAGTTTTGCACTTGTACTCTATACGCTTTTCTTATTGGCCATTTTTAAACTTATTCCGGTTACACTGACATTAGCTGGAATAGCCGGATTTATTTTATCTATTGGCATGGCAGTGGATGCCAATATTCTTATTTTCGAGCGTATGAGGGAGGAACTTCGTCGTGGGAGATCTCAAACGGTAGCAATAGAGTTAGGTTTTTCAAGGGCTTGGACGTCAATTCGCGATTCAAATGTTTCAAGTATCATTACTTCACTTATTCTTATCTACTTTGGGACAGGAATTGTTAGAGGATTTGCGGTAACACTTCTTATCGGTGTATTAGTCTCGATGTTTTCAGCAATTGTCGTAACAAGAACCTTTTTGCGACTGTTATATAAAACATAGGATGACATAAATTAAGGTATGAATATAATCGGAAAAAAATATCTTTACTTTCTTATTTCTGTTCTTGTTATTATTCCAGGACTTGTATCACTGTTTCTTTTTGGGCTTAATTTTTCCATAGACTTTACCGGCGGCAGCAGAATTGCCTATCAGGTCACAAAATCCCAAGTAAAAAGCGAGCAGTTAAAAAGCGCGATACAGAAAAAAGGAGTAGAGGTGCAAGCAATACAAAAATCAGGAAAAGATGTATATATTGTCAGAACCAAACCCATGGATATAAAGATTCATGAAAGAATCACTAAAGAATTGACTCAAGAAATCAACGGACTAAAAGAAATAAGTTTTGAGACAGTAGGACCTGTTATCGGTAGTGAAATTACGACTAACGCGATTAAAGCAGTTATCCTGTCTTCCGTACTGATTGTGCTTTATATCGCTTGGTCTTTTCGAAAAGTACCAAAGCCCGCAAGCAGTTGGCGATTTGGCATCTGTGCAATTATCGCATTGCTGCACGATGTATTGGTAGTAATCGGAATCTTTTCAATTCTTGGTCATTTCTGGCATGTAGAAGTAGACAGCCTTTTTGTGACTGCACTTTTAACCATCATCGGGTTTTCTGTACACGATACAATCGTGGTTTTTGATAGAATCAGAGAAAATTTGAGAATATCCGGTGCATATAATTTCAATACAGTTGTAAATGATTCGATTATTCAGACATTAGGCAGATCGCTAAATACTTCACTTACTGTCATCCTTGTTTTGTTTACACTTCTTCTTTTCGGAGGGGAAAGTACGAAGTGGTTTGTGGTGGCATTGCTAATCGGTATTACGAGCGGAACTTACTCCTCAATATTTAATGCAGCCCCGCTTCTGGTGGTTTGGGAAGAATGGAGCAGAAAGCGTAAAACGTAAAGCGAAAAACGCAAACCTATCTTCGTCATTCTCGACTTGATCGAGAATCATGTTAATAAATCAGCGTGTAAATCTTTTAAGAGAGGATTTGATTTTTTAATTAATGTTAGCTTCCATTCTCTATTCCAATGTTTTAGTTTTTTTTCTCTTTCAATTGCATTTTGAATGTCGGAGAAAATCTCAAAATATAAAAGTTTTTTCAGATTGTACTTTTTTGTAAACCCTTCAATCAGACCTTGTTTGTGTTCGTTTACTCTCCGAATTAAGTCGTTGGTCACACCGATATAAAGAGTTGGTCGAGAATTCCCCATAATATAAACATAGAAACTTTTATTCATGATTTAAGTATAGAAGATTCTCACTTTCGTGAGAATGACAGTAGGGATTTTATTCTGACGTAAGCGCTTCTTTAACAATTTTACTAACTAAGCTTCCGTCTGCTTTGCCTTTGGTTTTTGGCATCAATGCACCCATAACTTTTCCCATATCTTGCATAGATGTAGCACCAGTTTGACTAATTGCTTCTTTAACTAGAGTTTTTATCTCTACTTCACCCATTTGCGCTGGTATATAAGTTTGCAAGATTTCCAATTCTTTTGTTTCTTTATCTGCCAATTCCTGTCGTCCACCAGAGGTGAATTGTTCTATCGAATCTTTTCTCTGTTTGACTTCTTTCTGAATGACGGTTTGTACATCTTCTTCATTTGCTTCATAGCCTGCACCGCCTTTGTTTATCTCGTAGTATCCAATAGCTGACAAAAGCATGCGAAGCGTTGATTTTTTCACTTCATCTTTTGCAAACATTGCTTTTTTGAGCTCTTCTTGTAATTCTTGTTTGGTCATATTTGTATTGTAACAAAAAATAGTTAATAAAGTTTTGCTAAACCCCGCTCTTTCATCTTTTTGAAAGATGTATTCAGAAGCATTAAGCTGAGCGTTAGATATAAAACATTCAACAAGAGGCAGATAATTAGCTGGGTGTTATCAACGGTGTTTCTGAAGACAATTGAGCGTATTTGTTCAAACACATAACTTGCAGGAACAAACTTTGAAATAAATTGCGCCCATTTTGGCAAAATATCTACGGGATAATAAATTGCGGTGAATGGGGCAAATAACCAAATAAAACTCCATCCGAGTGTTTGAATTTTTGACCCGAATCTAAAAATAATACTTGATACAAAAAAACCTATACTCCATCCAGACAAAAACAACAATAAAATAAAAACTGGAGCATGCCACCCAACTACAAACACATTAATTTTATAGAAAAGGAAAGCAAGCCCTGCAGCAAAGAAGAAGCTCAAGAATCCCTTCAAAATTCCAACAATCATTACCGAAACAACCCACTCAGAAAATTTCAGTGGAGCGCCGAAAAAATTGATGAGATTTTTATCCCAGAGTTCTGTGAGTAAATTTATCGTAATTTCATATTGCGCTCGCCAAATGAAAATCCAAAAAACCATAGCTGTGATAACTCCAGATACGGCATTGACTGCATTATGGTTTATTGATGCAAAATAATAACCAGTAAGACCCCACAATAAAAGGTCCATTGCTGGCCAGTAGAAAGCATCCGATATCCTATCGTAGCTATGTTTAAAATAATACAAATACCGAAGTATAACTGCGTAAATTCTGTGTATTTTCATATCATTTTTTCTCTATTACCTGAAAAAAATAATCTTCAAGCGTTGGTTTGTCTATACTTATCTCTTCGTAACTAATTTCATGTTCTGCTAGGTCTTTTAAGAAGTCTCCGATATTTTTTTCTGCGATGTCAACAGTGATATATCTATTGGAGATAATATGTGAGATATTTTTCTTTATGCAATACTCAATAGCTTTTTTTAACCCTTCTTTAATTAATAGTTTGATATGGGACATTTGAATAGATTTCGCTAGATTTTCAGGTGTGTCATTGGCAACAACTTTGCCAGCATTAATGATTATTACTCGATCTGATATTTCTTCAACCTCAGCCATATTATGAGAAGTGATAATAATTGAGGTATTCCACTTGTCCTTTTGTTTTAGTAAAAATTTACGGATATAATCCGCTATGTCGATATCAAGAGATGCAGTTGGCTCATCAAGTAGAAGTATTTTTGGATAATTCAAAAATGATTTTGCGATATTAACCCTAGTTAGTTGACCGGCTGATAGATCGCTCATTGGTTTATTTTGCAATTCTTCGAGTTTGAAGGTCTCAATTATTTCTGCAACACGCTTTTTTCTATTTTTAATAGAGTATAGATAGGATATAAAGGTCAAATTTTCTTTAACTGTTATATTCCAAGGCAGATTAGTATAGGTAGAAGAGAAATTAATATCTTCTAGAACCTCTTCTCTGTGCAGGAAGAAGTTTTTCCCAAAATAGGTTATTTCTCCCTTAGTTGGTGCAAGAACTCCCAGAAGCATTTGTAATGTGGTCGTTTTTCCAGCACCGTTTACTCCCAAAAAACCCAATATCTCCCCTTCCTTAAGTGTAAAGGATATATTATTTACTGCAGTAAAACTGCCGAAGGTTTTTTACCTCCAATACGTTTTCCATAGAATAATTTTCAGATGAAATCCGAAGTTTACCGAAGAGTTACGAGGTATGTTTGCAAACTTTTATTGCCTTTCCTGCTAAATTCAATAAAACCATTTCTCTTTACTCCTGATAAACCAGGAGTTCACTTGTGAGCTTATTATACAAAGAAGGAATTTATTGTGCAAGTTCGTGGAGGCGATTGAGTAGATAATCTCGGGTATTTTTGGAAAGATCTTCATCGACTTCTACGAAAAGTTTTTGGAGGATTTCTCCAACTTTCGGGCCGGGTTTTAAACTTAGTTCTTGCATAATATCATTACCGTCAATTGTCAAGTCATTTATGGAAAAGGGGGCCGGTTGTAATTGTTCTTCTACACGTTTTTTGAATAGTTTGAGTCTCCAGCTCTCAGCAGTTTGAGTTCCTCCGCCTAGTCTATCTCCCACACGAAGATCCATCATGTCTTTTACGTTATCAATGCCGACTCTGCGTATAAATCTTCTTACTGCTGCGTCTGTGATATGTTCATCTACCGTAAACATATGCCAACGAATCAAACTGACAATTTTATCTCTGTCTTTTTTGGAAAATCGCAGTCTTTCTGCAATCTCTCTGGCAATTTTTGCCCCAACGATTTCATGATTATAAAATGTGACAAGTCCATCTTTATCTGTCCCCGCTACCTTTGGTTTACCTATATCATGAATAAGTGTTGCAAATCTTACGACTGGGTCAGGTGAAGGACAAAACTTTAGTGACAAAATATTATGGGTAAATACATCTGTCGTATGGTGTCTTCCTGGGCGAACTTGTGAGATGTCAACACCATCCAAAAGTTCTGGGAAAATGAAATCTAAAAGTCCTGCATTCTTTAAAAGCATTATGCCTTCATAGGGAAATTCACTGGCTAGAATTTTCAAAAGCTCGTCTCTGACCCGTTCACTGGCAATCTCTTTTATAAGTGCCGCATCGTTTGTGATAGCATTCCAGGTTTTTTCTTCAATAGTGAAAGAAAAAACTGTTGCAATTCGGATAGCCCGCATAAGACGAAGTGCATCTTCTTTGAATCTTTGATCCGGATCTCCGACAGCGCGAATGAGTCTGTTCTGCAAATCTTCCTGTCCATTGAATGGATCAACAAGAGCGTAGTTATTAGTTATTAGTTCTTGGTTATTAGTAAGTTTTAGAGCGATTGAGTTAATAGTGAAGTCACGGCGGGCTAAATCTTCTTCAATAGTTTTACCCCAGGTTACTTTTTCCGGGTGGCGTCTGTCTTTATATTCCGATTCACTCCTATAGGTTGTTATCTCAATAATCCCTTTATGTTCGGTTTCTTCAACATTCTTTAGAGGAATACCAACAGTACCAAATGTATTGTCATAAAAACTTTCAGAAAAAACTTGTTGGATTTGTTCAGGTGTTGCATTGGTAGTTATATCCCAGTCTTTTACCTCACGCTTCGTCATTAGATCTCTGACACAACCGCCTACAAAAAAAACTTCAAATCCACTATCTTGCAATTGTTTATAAATTCCTAAGACATCGTTTGGTATTTTACTGATCATACTTGTTCCGTTTTGGCGGGATCTGCTATAGTATAGCAAACTTGGTATCTAGTATATAGTATTTTGTATGAAGAAATGGGACATAAAAAATAATTTCAAATTTCAAATTTCAAATTTCAAATTAGATAAATTCACTAAAATTCTTCTTGAAAATCGAGGTTTAAAAACAAAAAAAGAAATAGATGCGTTTCTTAATCCCCGACTTGAAAATGTCACGGTTGATAGCGTTGATATAGACAAAAAACAACTTGCCAAGGTGTTGAAGCGGATTGAAAAATCAATAAAAGATAAAGAACAAATTGTCGTTTTTGGTGACTATGATGTAGATGGAATATGCGGTACTGCCATTTTGTGGGAGACATTACATAATCTTGGGGCGCGTGTTATGCCGTATATTCCACATAGAGTAGATGAAGGATATGGTCTTTCAAAGAAAGGAATTTCAAATGTCAAATCCGAAATGCCAGATGTCAAATTGATTATAACAGTAGATAACGGAATTGTGGCCTCCGAAGCAGTTGAATACGCAAAAAAGAAGGGAATTGATGTTATTATCACCGATCATCATGTACCTTCCAAAAAACTACCCAAAGCCTACGCAATCGTTCATACGACAAAGCTTTGTGGTACCGGTGTTGCCTATCTTTTATCAAAGGTGTTAAGACATATTCCTCGAAATGAAGATGATGAACATTTGGAGTTAGTGGCACTTGCTACCATTGCCGATTTGGTTCCGCTTCGGGAAGCTAATCGGGTTTTAACAAAATACGGACTAAGTGCGCTTGCTAAGACAAAGCGTCTTGGACTTTTAGAACTTTTCAAAGAAGCCGCGCTTGATGCATCAGTAATTGGTGTATACCACGTCGGTCATATTATTGCTCCCAGACTTAATGCGATGGGAAGAATGGAATATGCGATGGGGTCGTTGCGGTTATTGTGCACAAAGAGTAGTGACCGTGCAGTAAAACTTGCATGGAAATTAGGCCAAACCAATAGAGAAAGACAAATGCTTACAAAAGATTCATTTCTTCAGGCAA
>JACOXW010000008.1 GCA_016182205.1 Candidatus Levyibacteriota bacterium | reverse complement strand
CGACCCCATGAAGTCGGAATCGGTAGTAATCGCGGATCAGCAGGCCGCGGTGAATACGTTCTCGGGTCTTGTACACACCGCCCGTCAAGGCAGCAAAGTCGGTAGCTATCGAACCCCGCCGTTAGGCGGGGGAGATAGAGATTGGCGATGAAGCTTAAGTCGTAACAAGGTATCCCTAGCCGAAGCTGGGGATGGATCACCTCCTTTCTAAATACAACCTGTCATTCTCGACTTGATCGAGAATGACAAATTCTATTGTAAACAGATTGGGGAAGACATGAAGCTAATGCGTACGATCCGCCAACTGGCGGATTTGGTTACATTAGGTGATTGTAAAAATAACAAGCGTTTCAAAGTGGCGCTTGGTCTGTATACCTCACGTATTCAGACGAATACCACTGGTTTTTTCCTACCACTTTCTGATTAGAAAGATCAAGTGTGCAAATGTATAAAAACCACCCTGAGTAAGTCGAAGGGTGGTTTTTTGGTGGTGTTATTTACGAAGGAGCGTGTTATAAATTTCTATCAGTTTTTTTGTTGACTCTTCCTCATTGTATTTTTCTATTTCCGAATATTTTTTTTCTATGGCATCCGATAATTGATTATAGAGTTTTATGGTTGATTGAAGTTTTGTTAATGCGTCAGCCCAGTCTTTTGGATCAAGTGTCGGGACAAAAACAGCCATATCATTTGGTATTACTTCACGAGAAACCGGATAATCATAGACAACACAGGGAAGTCTACTTCCCAAGGCTTCTACGTATGTCATGCCAAAAGTTTCGAAATCAGAAGCGGATACATACAGATCATGCTCCCGATAAAGCGTTAGAAGTTTTTCATTATCCACTCTTCCTTGGAAAGTAATATTCTCTGAAAGTCCAAGCTCAGATACTCTCTTTTCAAAAAACTGCCTGTCCACGCCGTCGCCCACAAGCGTTAATGTAAACTTGTCTTTAAGATACTGCATCATTGAAATAAGAATTTCCACGCGTTTTTCGCTGCTGAGGCGTGATACGCTGATAAGTTTTTTTGGTACTCCTTCATGTTTTGGAATTTTTTGAAAAAAATGATTGGCAACAGGAGAAGAAAGAATATATAAAGGTTTTTTGATTTTTTCAGCAATAGTTTTTTTGTATTGCTGTGATGGGATGGTAATCGCGTCAGATTCTGCTAACATTTTAGATTGAAAGATATCAATTAACTTGTTATAAATGCCGTGTTTTCTGACAAACAACGAAAGTGGAAATTTTTTGATGACAAATTCTTTTGCAGCAGTATGAAAGGAACTTAATATTGGTATATGTTGGCGTTTAGCAAAACCTAATACCTGATAGGAAAATGGAAGTTGTTGCTCTATATGTATAACATCAGGTTGAAATTCCATGAGTTCATTTTTCACTTTTTTTGTTAGAAATAACGAAAGAGAATAGGCGGGGAGTAATTTCCATAAAGTTACTGCTTGGATAGTAAGATATATTTTTTGCGGGAACTCTTCAAAATTCGTTGGCCCCTTTTTATCGGTGAGAAGTTTTACCTCAATACCATGCCTTAGCAAATTTCTAACCCATAGCCGTGTGGCCAGCTGATCTCCTCCACCGACTTGGGAAGTTTGTTCATAGACCATCAAGACTCGCATAGTTATTGGGTGATAAGAAAGGTGGCATTTGAGTTCCGATGGATAGTAGCGGGGGTAATTTTCGAAAGAGCAGCAATTTGTTGCTTAAGAAGAGTTTGTAGGTCATTTGAAATCCTTAAAACCGCCATCTTTTTTGCGGCGTTTGTTTCAAACACTTTGGGTTGCCATGTGAATCCGAACGCTGCAGTACAAAGGAGAATTGCGAGCAGAATATATTCCAGTTGCGCAATCGTTTTTGCAAGTGACACTATAGATTTTGCTTTTGTTCTTCGTGCGATTTTTTTTTGCGCTGTTTTTACCATATCAACACTTTTTTTGAGTTCTGTCTTCCCAAACTCCTGTGTTACCTCTACACCTTCTTTGATCATTTCTCTGATGGCAGTTTTCGGCTTGTGTTTTACATATTTGTTGACGTGTTTCACACCGATAAGAGGGAAAACAGACACTGAATCTTTTTTAAACAGTGTATTCAGATATGTCTCCAGGCCATACTGTTTTTTTCTGATAATGGATAAATATGGCAGTAAATCTTTTTTATAATATGCTCTTTCCCCGGTGATATTTCTGAAAAGATTGTAAAAAACGTTGTGTTTTGTAGGAGTCGGGAATGCGATAACAGCCCTTTTTTTACCGTTTAGGATAGGTTGGAGCATGTTATCGATATGTTGTTGCGAGAGGCCGATTAGATCACCGTCAAAAAAAGCAATAATTTCACCTTTCGCCTTCATAATACCCGTTGCTACAGCATGGCTTTTGCCTTTATTTTTTTTAAAGTTTATTACTGTGATTTTTGATTGAAAGGCCTCTAGTTTTTTGAGAGTATAGTCGGTGGAACCGTCGTTTACGCAAATAATTTCACTGATATGAGGATTCTCAAGAAGGCTTTGAATTACGGCGCCGACGGTTTTGCCTTCATTAAAAACAGGAACTATTGCCGAGACCACCTTTTTTGTGGCTTGTTTCATAGATTACATGCTATTTTATCGCCTGCTTTTTTATTATAGCAGAGATTTTGCTTTTCATCGCAAGACGTATCTGGTATACTTAGTCCGAAGCTAAGTAGCTTCATGGCGCGGTGGTGAAGTAGCTAACACAGCTGTTTGCAGAACAGTCATTCAGGGGTGCAAGTCCCCTTCGCGCCTCAACAAGTTTACAGTTAAAAGTTGAAAGTGAAAAGTCTATAAAGGATATATAACTTTACATTTTTAACTTTTAATTTTCACTTGAGCAAGCGATTTATGGCACAGACTGAAAGAAACTACTACAAAGACCTTAAAGAGGTAGTCGGTAAGACCATGGAATATGGGGGGATTGTTGCCGGTATTATCGGACTATTAACGCGAGGTGAGTTTTTACTCGTTGCAGGTATTTCTTCGTTTTTTGGTGGGAGATATCTTCAGAGTAATCCACAGAAAGCGTAATATTTGGTATAATACTAAGGATATTCGGGTCGGTAGTTCACCGGTAGAACGCTTCACTGATAATGAAGAAGTAGATGGTCCGATTCCATCCCGACCCACAGATCATCGTGCTTCTTGATTTGCTTTTTTGTAAATGAATTTAATAATTCGATAGATCTGGTCAGCATCATCCGGCGATCCATGCATTGCAATTCGAGCATATTGATTTGTCATACCTCTATGAGTTGGATGAAATGATGCCCCGCCAGCATTAAGTATCCCACGCTCTAAAAGTTCATCAGAGAATTGTTCATTTGGGCCTTTTACAGTAATGATTGGTATTCGCGGGTCGGTTTCTAAATATCGGATTCCCGAAAGAGATAGATCTTTCATAAGTCCTAACTTGTCCCGCATAATCTGCGGAACTTTGTCTGCTCTGTAGTCTTGAAATATACCATCGCCATACATTGCTGTTGCGATCACAAGCGCAGGACCATTTACAGGATATGGAATCTCGAGGCGTTTATATCGATCACCCAACTCTTTTGACATAATTGCATATCCGAATCTTAATCCTGGAAAACCAAACTTGGATAGTGATCCAGTTCTTATGATGCAAGAAAATTCTTCAGTTAGTGGTGCTGTTGCCTGTTCTTCTGGTAATGGATCTTCAAATGCTCCATCGAAGACAAGAAGATCATTGTGTTTTTGCGCAACAGCTGCGAGTTGTTTGAGTAAGGGTATATTTACAGTGTCACCAGCAGGACTATTCGGGTGGGCAATATAAATGAGAAATTGTTCTTGTTTATATTTGCCTCTGTTTTCGATAATTTCCTTAATGCCGGTTTCCAGCGTAAAATCTTCTGGTTCTACACGTAGGTATAATGAGCTTTGTTTATGTTTTAGAAGGCGTGAAATCAGTGAAGCGTCAGATTCGCGAAGATCTGAGTATTCACGGATTTGCGGGAATGTGGGACCAACAGCTACTATTCGCGTGTCAGGTTTTATCGCACGACTTATCACATCCAGTAAGATTCTGTCACTTCCACCACCACTTAGTATGATGTGTGGTTTGTCGCTTAAGCTCCAATAAGTTCTTATCGCATCTGCAGTAGCAGTATATTCATTATCGGTAGGATATCTTGTCATTGCTTCAAAAGCTCTATTCATGAGGTTTAACTTTCGGTCATGGGATAAATAGTCAAGATCAAATGGTAATTCTCCACTGGATGCTTCGACAAGTGGTCCTGTTTGATGCTCTCTGTCGCCTTTCATATATACATCAGGAATACCATGCTCTGTATATGATGCTGCGGCACGGGGAGCAAATGAACGGAATGTAGGTTTATATTCCGGATCGAAAGATCCATTTTCAGTGCGAGGCATAGCCAGGACAGTATATCAGTTCGAGGATGAATCACAAGTTGCAATTGAGGGAAAGTTTGTTAAAATTGTTTTGTCGATGAGAAGAAAACTTTCGTTTTTAGCAGAAGCAAGTAAAATTCTTTCTTCTTCCTT
>JACOXW010000004.1 GCA_016182205.1 Candidatus Levyibacteriota bacterium | reverse complement strand
AGTTCTGAGGTGTGCGCATACCCGATATCTCTGTCTCCGTAGCGGCTAAGGCCATATCCATCTACCCGATGGTGATAAAGGTTCGCAGGATCCATCCAAACCAATTCGTACTCACGCTTCGCTCTTTGAATGGCTCTTTTAAGCCACGTTTTATTCACAATTGATTTTCCAAGCATTTTTCCGAAGAAGTAGATGGGCTTTTTCCAAAAATTGTCAGAATGAAGCGAAGTATAGTATGTGTCAAGTATCATTGAGGAGAAAAAAGGTGGTTGTGAACGCCCTGTAGAGGCGTAGGAGTTAAAATTTGGAATGATGTGATAGCGGTCCAGAAGATACGTGAAATTATCCACCATATCTTTTATAACCCATTCGCGCTTGGTACCCATAAGCCCCCTGAACATAAAAAACGTATCCCAGTAGTAAATGAAATTAAATTTCTTATCATTTGGGGTTATATAACAAAATGGAATGTGGATGACATTATCATTAATTTGTTTTTTTGTAGGTTTGTGAATAATTTTATCCCAGTAGGAGTCTATGTAGAGTAAGCAATCTTTATATTTTTCAAAGTAATTCATGTATCTGAGTAGTTAATTTGATAATCTTGCCCATGTTTGTCAAGAGTTACGTCGTGATGATTGCCTTCCAATCATCTGCAAATCGTTGTATTCCTTTTTCTGTCAGCGGATGAGTAATGTCTAATACTCCTTCTCTTATCGCGCCTATGAAGTTTTCCATTGTTGCAATTCTTTTTATTTTCTCTGAGGGATTCCAATACTCAATCCGCTTCAAAGAAGGTGCTTCCTGAACCGGTTTTTCTCTTTCTTCTTTTGAGATCCGGAACCATTCACGGTAGATTTTGGCGGGGGCTGTAATTAGCTCTGAATGTAGTTGTATGCCCCTTTTTATATGATTAATATTTCTTACTGAAGCTTCAAGCATCCAGAGCCGTGGGAGTTCTAATGAAAACTGTTTTAGTAATTTCAGACCGTTTTCTACCAAATCCATACCGTTTTCTGAAATATCATCCAGACGGCCGACAAACGGTGAAATAAATGGAGGCCAGAGATTGTCGATTGGGCCGTAGGTCTGTTGGATAATTCGTTCGTGAAGGTAAATAGCAAATATCTGCGGCTGGGAAAAAACCAGCGTGTTATTGATAGGGATATATTCTTTACGAAGCTGTGTCCTTGCAATAAAGCCCTCAATAGTTGTAGGGAGCTTGACGACAACGCGTTTATGCCACGCCGAAATTTCCCTGCCCTGCTGTATCATTTCTTCTGCTTTAGTTGATTCATCTGCATAAACCTCAGAAGAAACAGCCCCGGGAACGATATCAAGAATTTCCAATACTATTTCTTTCTGAAGTTGGAAGGCTTTGCCTTTGGAGACTTTTTTGCCCGTGAGTTTTTTTGCGATTAGTGTCGGATTTGTAGTAGATCCCCAGAGTTCTGATCCGTGTTCTTTAGCAAGCCTTGCTATTTCTTCGTACTCTTTTGGGTCTCCACTATCAAGAAGGAATTTTGTCATATCACTCATGTATGAGTGATACCATTGTAGACGATGATAAAAAGATGTCAAGTAATGGGAGTATTTTATTGACACGCGCATATCCGCGTCGTACAATAAAGTGGCTTGCGGTTCTTGTTTGATCCATTTTGCGACGCAGGCATCGCAACAATGGATCTAGATTTCTTCATGGAATACAATAAAGAACTATATGACCGATCAACTACCCACTCTTATTGACCAATTCTTAGAGCATCTTGAGGTAGAAAGAAATTGTAGTAAACTGACAATTAGAGATTACAAACACTATCTGAGTGTATTTTCTCAGTGGTACTCCTCTACTCTACCAGGCAGTTCAATTGAAAATTTAGATTTAGCAACTGTTCGAAAGTACCGCGTTTATCTAGCAAATAGAGTTGATGAACACGGTCTTACGCTTAAGCGTATTACGCAGAATTATTACGTAATAGCACTGAGGTCTTTTTTAAGATATATCATAAAAAACGATATTAAGACTCTTGAACCTTCCAAGATCGATCTTCCCAAAGCTGAAAGCCGCAGCTTAAAGTTTCTTGAACGTGATCAGATGGAAAGATTACTTAAGGCTGTAGATACTTCAAAGGAAGAAGGAATTCGCGACAGGACTATTTTAGAATTGCTGTTTTCAACAGGGCTTCGGGTTTCAGAGCTTGTAAAACTAAACCATGCCCAGATCAATCTGGACAGAGGTGAGTTTGGCGTTATCGGGAAAGGTGGTAAATCACGCATTGTTTTTACTTCACAGAGAGCTTCATATTGGATCAAACAATACTTGAGTGTTCGTACAGACAAGTATAAACCGCTTTTTATTCGCTATAGTGGGAGAGAACAAGGAGAAGACGACGGAGAAAAAATGAGATTGACAGTAAGAAGTGTTGAACGGATTGTGAAGAAATATGTCGCTCGTGCAAGACTTCCTGTTGATGCAACTGTGCATACTCTTAGGCACTCCTTTGCGACAGATTTATTAACAAATGGTGCTGATATACGTTCTGTGCAGGAAATGTTGGGCCATAAAAATATTGCTACAACACAGATTTATACGCACATTACTAATAAGCAACTTCGTGAGGTTCATCAAGCCTTTCACAGCGGAAATAAAAGCCGGTAATTATATGCCATTATTAAGTAAAGATTAGACAGTCCAACCCCATCCCGGAGGGACAAGAAACGAACCGTTTTCAAAGACCGTTGTCCCGCGTATTCTGGCTTTAATTACTTTTCCGATAACAGCCATACCGTCAAAAGGTGACCACTTACATTTAGTATAAAGCGTGCTATTTCTGATGGTGTATGGTGTTGTGATATCGACATCAACCGAAGTATTTTCACTGGAGGTGATTGAAAAAATACGAGAAGGATTGGTGAAACACAGGCGAAGGATATCTTCCTGATTGAGTTTTCCATCTCTTACTGCAGTAATAAGAAGCGGAAGTGTTGTCTCAAGTCCCGGGACTCCGAATGGAGATGGGATTCTCTGTTTTTCAGCGATTGTATGAGGCGCATGGTCGGACTCGATAACGTCAATATTTTTTATCTGCTTCCATAAAAATGTTTTATCTTCATTTGTATAAAGCGGTGGTTTCATTTGCCCGAGGGGTCCAAGTCGTTTTGCGTCATCTATAGTTAAAAACAGATGATGCGGGGTGACGCCGCAGGTGATCGGAAGATTTTTCTTTTTTGCACTAATGATTAAAGATAGGTCTTTAGCGTTTCCGATATGACAAAAATGGGTGGGTTTTTTTATCTTTTCAACTACTTCTAATGCAAAAACAACAGCTTCATTCTCAGCGTGTAGGAGTATAGGACCGCCGTGTTCGGGCCAGGCTTGGTAGATTGTAATAAGTTTTTCTTTATCAATCTGGAAATTACCTGTGGTTTCATTCAGGTAGACTTTTAATCCATGGACTTGATGTGCGATTGAGTCGAATTCGTCTGTATTGTCGCCGAGAGTTCCGAAGTAAAAACCAACATCACAGAGAGTTTTTCCCATGGCATCTTGTATCTTTTTATCAAGAAGCTGTTTTTTAGTGATCGGGATAGAATTATTCGGCATATCCAGTATTGTAGTAAAACCTCCGGCCAGCGCAGCCTGTGACCCTGTTAAAAAATCTTCTTTCTCGGTTTGTCCTGGATCGCGCAGATGAACATGGGGATCAATAAGACCAGGCAGTGTCAAAGAATTCATTATTGTGATATTTTTTCTTGTGCGGCGGAAGGTTTTACCATAGGAGATGTTTTTAAACTACCGCCAATTCCATCAACTATCCCGCAAGAAACATAGGTTTTTATATCCGTCTTTGATTTGTGGACGTTAATTGCAAGCGGCGTTTGTGTGATAAGATCCTCCATTGAGACATCAATCGTTGTCGTCGATTTGCCGTTTACCAAAGCAGTAAGCGGATACTTCACTTCTCCGACTCCCGGACATTCTCCTATATGAATGTGTGCCGGTTGTGAAATGCCAGAAGGTGTTCCCTTGAGATTGACGGTGACGATCACACTTTTTCCTTTTGCAGAAAGTGATGCAATGCCACTTTCTCCCGAATTGTTTTCCTCTGCAAGTGTTATTGTTTGACCGCTAAGAAGTAGTTCTCGCTTTGCTTTCAGCTCCGCATCCTGCCTGGCTTTTTCCTCTTTCGCTTCCATTTCCTTCCTAGCTTTTTCCGCTGCCTGATCAGCTTTCATTTTTGCTTCGCGGGCTTGTTGCTGGTATATATAGTACGTTCCACCACCAATAATTAAAAGAAGAATTACTATAAAAATTATTGTCGCGTTTTTTGTCATAAAAAGTATCTGTACAATACTCTTTCGTAATTCTGTTGTCAACTGTTACCCGTTTGCATGAGGATTCGGAGTATTATATGCAACTAGTGATATTATTCCACATGTATTTCACCTGTCATGTTGGGATGTGACGAGCAATGATAGGTGATTTTCCCAGTTTTTGTAACCACCAGAGATTCCGTATTTCCCTCCCTTATGAGTTTTGTATCAAATGTTTTGTCATCAGCCGTTGCACTGTGTTCTATTTTGTCTTTATTTATCCAGGAAATTTTCGTACCTTTATTCACTTTTATGATTTTTGGAATAAAGGTGAAATCTTTCATTTCTATTGTTTTTTCAGGAGGATTTTTTTCTGCAGCTGCTTTTCCGGGTCTCACAGTATTTACTATAGGGTCTTTTTCAATGGGTGGCTTTTTCAAAAAAGAGCTTAATAAAGAAGCAGTGATCACCAGAAGAATTGCCAAAAGTGTAGGAATAAGCAGTTTTTTCATACATCACCTCCATTCAGAACCGATATGTCTGAGTAGTTTGGTGCTTCTTTAAGAATTGTCATAAAACTTTTTTTCTTTCAACTTCTCGGGTAAAAAAGAAAGTTTTTTTTCTGGTCCGACGTACTTTTCTGACCAGGTATAGTTTCTGGCATATCCAAGTTGTTTCATCAGCTTTGTTGGCGCATTTCTAAGATGTAAGGGGATCGGTTCGTTTGGAAGTTGGTAGACAGCTTCTTTTGCTTTGCCAATGGCGTTTGCTACCGTACGGGATTTTTTGGCAAGCGTAAGGTATAAAGTAATATGGGCTAAAGTAAGCTGTGCTTCTGGCATACCGATTTTTGTTACCGCCTCAAAGCCAGCATTTGCTTGAATAAGCGCTCCTCTGTCTGCAAGTCCGATGTCCTCTGATGCGAAAATAATCATACGCCGTGCGATAAATTTCGGATCTTCTCCGTTTTCAAGCATTCTCATTAAATAGTAAAGCGCCGCGTCTGGATCTGATCCTCGCATAGATTTTATAAATGCTGAAATGATATTATAATGTTCATCTGCTTTTTTATCGTAAAGGCCGGCGCTTTTGGTTTGAAACACTTCTTTTATAATTTCCGCTGTAATGGTTTTTTCCCGGAAATTAGTTGCCGCCATTTCTAGCGCATTCAACATAATGCGTGCGTCTCCCCCACTAAGCCGAATCAGAAGTTCTCTTGCATCTTTAGAAAGACGTTTTTTTTGCTTTCCCAAACCTTTCTCCTCGTCAGTAAGTGCACGATCAATAATTTGTGAAAGATCAAAATCATCAAGACTTTTTAACACAAAGATTCTGCATCGGGATAAAAGAGCGCCGATTATTTCAAAAGAGGGATTTTCCGTGGTTGCTCCGATAAGGGTAATTAGGCCGCTTTCGACCTGGGGTAGTAATGTGTCCTGTTGAGCTTTATTCCACCTGTGAATCTCATCTATAAAAAGAATTGTCGGCTTTCCTGACTTTTTATGTTCTTTGGATAATTCGATTACTTTCCGAAGATCTTCTTTGCCGCTTGTGACACCTGACAGACTATGAAACTCAGCTCGGGTTTGATTGGCAATAATACGCGCAAGAGTTGTTTTTCCGCTCCCGGGTGGACCCCAAAGAATGATGGAGAAAAGATTATCTTGTTGGATCATTTTTTTAATAATTTTCCCTTCTCCCACCAGATGGTTTTGACCGAAAAATTCGTCCAATGTTTGTGGTCGCAGCGAATATGCAAGATTCATAAAGTTAATTTTGAGATTGTTGAATAAGTGCGGAACGCTTTTTAAATGCATGCGTTGCGTTTAAAAGAAAAATAATTGCAAATGCAGCCTGTATCACGGCCAACCATGTATGTCCTTGTTGTATGAGAAAAAAAGCAGGGAACTGCATAATCAGATAAATACAACCGAGATTAAAAAGAATTCCAAGAGGAACCAAGATTGATAGCTCAAATTTTTGCTCTTTGTAGATATGTTCATAGAGCATTTTAAATGATGGGGTCTTTAGAAATCGTTTTTGTCGCCGTTTTATGAGTATTAGATCTGCGATATAAAGCAGTTCTGCAATTATAAAAAACACTGCAACAAATCCAAACCAGCGTAATGGATCTTTCATATTCGCAAAAGCCATAACTTCAAAAAGACTGGCTAAAAAATAAAGAAAATTATGTGTTAAATCAAGCGGCCAGTCTATGAAACTGACAGCGTGAATGATGGCTCCTGACCAGAAAATGAGAATGAAAAAAAATCCCCCAGCGACATAGGGAATATAGTTCCATTGTAAATTTGCCAGAATCGGTGCTGCCATTACTGCAAGTTCTGCTAACGCAACGCCCTGGATGACGCTTATGAGGAGGAATTCGATATCCAGCACAAATTGATCGAGGTTTCGATTTATAGGGCGAAGGTGGAGTTCCTGCCTTCTCATTTTTCTTGCTTTTATTGTAGCAGAAATTTTCGCAATTAAAAGCCGGTATATTCCTCCCAGGATTTTATCGGAAGAGTTGATTCTTTGAGGGTGGTAATAGCCTGGGTAAATACTGACGCTTTTTGTAAATTAGTAAAAACAGGAATATTGTGGTCGATTGCTGCGCGGCGAATTGTATAATGATCAGCTTCATCTTGTCTTTGATGCTCAACCAGGTTAATTACCAAATCAATTTTTTGCTTTTTAAAATATTCCAATACATTTGGCGATTGTTTTTCATGAATTTTGTGAAGCATTTTTGTCTTTATGCCGTATGCTTTTAAAAAAACAGAAGTGTTTTCAGTAGCATAAATCGGAATGTTGAGGGTTTTTAACATTTTTGCTTTTTCAATAAACGCTTCCTTGTTCTGTCTGCCTCCAAGACTTAAAAAAATACCTTTCTTGGGAATCTTTCCTCCGACTGCGATACTCCCCAAAAGAAACGCTTCAAGCATTGTTTTACCAAAACAGGCAACCTCTCCTGTAGAAGCCATCTCAACATGTAAAATGGGGTCTGCCCCAGTGATTCTGGCAAATGAAAATTGTGCTACTTTTAAAGCTACGAACGGCAGTCGTTTTGAGAGATTCTTCGTCACGTTGTTTCTTTTGATGACGGACTCTGTTTCGCTTGGGTTGTTTGGAGAAGTTTGGTTGAAGAAAGAATCAACAACAAGCATCACAAAGTCGACTCCTGTTACTTTTGAAATAAACGGGAAGGTTCTGGATGCGCGGAGATTGACTTCTATCACTGAAACCTGATTATCTTTTGCCAGGAACTGAATATTGAACGGGCCGGTAATTGACAGTGCTCTTGCGAGTTTTTCTCCAATTTGCGTTATTTCATCCATGGTTTGTCGGTTAAGATGTTGCGGTGGTAGGACGATGGA
This sequence comes from Candidatus Levyibacteriota bacterium, assembly GCA_016182205.1. Lineage (GTDB taxonomy): Bacteria > Patescibacteriota > Microgenomatia > Levybacterales > UBA12049 > JACOXW01. The sequence goes on along the minus strand of JACOXW010000004.1, from coordinate 16,695 downwards.
CGCATCACCTGAATGTACGCCGGCATTTTCTATGTGTTCTGAGATAATGGATGCGGTTACTTTCCCTTTCTTTGCAACAGCGTCAAGTTCAATTTCTTTTGCTTCTTCGATAAATTTTGATACGGTAAGCGGATAATCTTTTGACACCATTGTCGCATCTTTGAGGAAATGCTCCAACTCTTCTTTATTATGACAAATTCTCATTAAAGTTCCGGATAAAACGTAAGAGGGTCGTATGAGTACTGGGAAGCCGACTTTTTCCGCAAACCGCAGTGCATCATGAAAATCAGTAAATTTATTCCATGCAGGTTGTGCGATTTCCAATTCATCTAAAAGCTTTGAAAATTTACTCCTGTCTTCTGCTCTGTCAATATCTTCAGGCCGGGTGCCTAAAATAGGTACGCCGTATGCATGAAGCGACTGCGCCCGGTTATTAGGCGTTTGACCGCCAACTGAAATTACTACGCCATAAGGTTTTTCAAAGTCATAAATATCAGCAATTCTTTCAAAAGTCAGTTCTTCAAAATACAGTCTGTCTGAAATATCATAATCTGTTGAAACGGTTTCTGGGTTGCAGTTGATAAGAATTGATTTTTTGCCGTGATCTTTAAGGCGTAGTGCTGTATTGACGCTAGTCCAATCAAACTCCACAGATGATCCTATGCGGTACGGTCCTGATCCCAGCACTATGACCCCTTTTTTATGCGAGGGCATAATATCGTGATGAGCGGCATTGTATGTAACATAGAGATATTTTGTTTGAGCAGGGAATTCTCCTGCCAGTGTATCAATTTGCAACATAGAAGGAATTACTCCAATTTTTTTTCGAAGTCTTCTAATTTCAAGCCCGGTCGTATGTGTAAGCTGGCCAATTTTTTTGTCTGAAAATCCGAGTTTTTTTAACTCCCATAGTTTTGTAACATTCAGTTTTTCTTTATTTTTCGGAACACGATGTTCAGCTCGTACAATATTTTCTATTCGATACAAAAACCATGCATTAATACCGGTAAGCTTTTGGATTTCTTTAGTGTGTATACCCTCTTTTATCGCCTTTGCAATTGCGAAGATACGTTTGGGCGTAGGAATTTCCAGCAATTCTTTTGTGGATTTCTGATTTTTAAGAAGTACCTCACTCGTAACTCCCTCAAAGTCTAAATCAAGCATTCTGGTTGCTTTTTGCAAAGCCTCTTCAAAAGTTCTTCCTATTCCCATAACTTCTCCAACAGATTTCATAGAGCTTCCTATTCGTTCGTCCGCTCCTCTGAATTTTTCAATATCCCACCTTGGGATCTTTACAACAATATAATCGAGTGCCGGTTCAAAACAAGCTTGTGTAGCACCGGTCACTTTATTGGTAATTTCAGTAAGATTTTTAGAGAGAGCGAGTTTTGCCGCAACATACGCCAGAGGATATCCGGTTGCTTTTGATGCAAGCGCTGAACTTCTTGAAAGTCTGGCATTCATTTCTATAACATAGTAATCAATGTCACCAGTTTTTGGATTCGGGTTGAGAGCAAATTGCACATTGCATTCTCCTACTATTTCAACGCTTCTTACAATTTCAATCGCTTTGTTTCTTAAGAACTGATACTCGAAGTTATTCAGTGTTTGACTTGGTGCTACTACAATTGATTCTCCCGTATGGATACCTAAAGGATCCATATTCTCCATATTGCAAACCGTGATGCAGTTATCATCCTTATCTCTGACCACTTCATACTCGATTTCTTTAAAATGGTGTAGATATTGTTCAACCAAAATTTGCGATACAAAGGCAAATGCTTTTTGTGTTATATCATCGAGTTCTTTTTCGTTGTTTGCAATACCAGACCCCTGTCCTCCGAGTGCAAAACCAGATCGAACCATGACTGGATACCCTAGTTTTTGGGCAACTGTGAGCGCGTCTTTTGTAGAGGTAACTGCAATACTTTGTGGAGTTGCAATTCCTATTTTCTTAAGATGCTTGGAGAATGCGTCTCTATCTTCACTCAAGCGAATCGTTTCAACCGGCGTTCCAAGCACCGAAACATGGTGTTGTTTTAAAATACCTTTTTCCTCAAGTGAAAGGCCACAATTGAGTGCCGTTTGGCCGCCGAAAGAAAGAAATATTCCATCTGGTTTCTCTTTTTGAATAACTTTTTCAACAAAATAATCAGTAACTGGAAGAAAATACACCGTATCCGCAAGGAATTTGGATGTCTGAATCGTTGCAATATTTGGATTCACCAATACGGTTGTGATACCTTCTTCTTTCAATGCTTTAATTGCCTGAGAACCTGAATAATCAAACTCACCAGCCTCGCCGATTTTTAATGCTCCGCTTCCGAGGATTAGGACCTTTTTAGGGTTTTTCATAATAGTTTTGCTTTTTCCAGAAAAAAATCAAAAATCCATTCGGTGTCTGTTGGTCCAGCTGTTGCTTCGGGATGAAACTGTACTGACATGACAGGTAGTTTCTGATGGATAATTCCTTCATTTGTCTTGTCGTTTGCGTTTATAAACCAAGGCGAAAACCCTTTGGGAATTTTACTGACTGCAAATCCGTGATTTTGCGTGGTTATATAACAGCGTGTTGAACCAACCATCATACAAGGTTGATTATGGCTTCTGTGACCGAATTTTAATTTACCTGTATCTCCTCCTGCGGCAAGAGCGAGAAGTTGATTGCCAAGACAAATGCCCAAAATCGGTATTTTAGAAATTAACCCTTTTTTAATTGTTTGAATTGTTCTGCCTGCCATTTTTGGATCTCCTGGACCGTTTGAGATAACCAGACCATCAAATTGTTCTTTTTCTGCAAAAGGATCGTAATCCCATGGTGCCACAATCACCTCAACGCCTCGTTTTACCAGACATCTCTCAATATTTTTTTTCGCACCGCAGTCTAAAAGTACTATTTTTTTTCTTCCTTTTCCCACCCGATATGCAGTTTGCAAAGAAACCTTCGCGACCAAATTTTCCTTATTCGGGTCATAAAATTGCACGTCATTTTTAATAATAATCTTTCCCAGGCTTGTTCCTTTTTCACGCAGTTTGATAGCAAGCGTCCGTGTGTCTGTGATTTCAAGTGCCGGGATATTGTTTTCTTTCAACCATGAAGCGAGTGTTTGTCGGCTCTGAAAGTGAGAGGGCGTTCCAATATACTGGGAGACTATAAGTCCTGTGATTTGTATACGATCCGATTCCCAGTATTTTTTTTGCGGGACACCGTAGCTGCCGATAATAGGATAAGTCAGAATAAGAATCTGCCCGGCATAAGAAGGATCTGTAAGGCTTTCCGGATACCCCACCATTCCTGTTTGGAAGACAAGTTCCCCTGCCACAGATGTATTATTACCAAATGATCGTCCTTCAAATATGCTTCCATCCTCAAAAACGAGTTTTCCAATCATAATCTTCCTAGTACAAGCCCCAAAAGCGCCATGCGGATATACATACCGTTTCGTATTTGTGAACGCAGGTATACTGACCTCGGGTCCCTGTCCAATCTTGTATCTATGGTTTTGACCCGAGGAAGCGGGTCCATAAGGATCATATCTTTATTTGCGTATTTTTTCATAAGCAGCGGTGTTACGACAAATTGAGACTTGACTTTTTCGTATTCCTTAACCGATGAAAATCGTTCTTTTTGTACTCGCGTCCAATACCAAAAGTTGCAGGTTTTAGGAATATCCGTTTCGTCAGTAATTTCAATAATTTTAAGTCCTTTTTTCCTCAAACTGACAAGCAGATCTTTCGGAAACTTAAGTATATCAGGAGATAAAATATAAACCGTGGTTTTTTTAAATAATGAAAGTCCTGCGGCAAGAGAATGAATTGTTCTGCTATTTAACGCATCTCCAGCAAGAAGCCCGGTAAGATTATCTAACCTCCCAAAAGTATCATAGAGTGTGTATAAGTCAAGCAGTGCCTGTGTCGGATGCTCTCCTATACCGTCTCCAGCATTGATAACGGGTATTTCCTTGCAGTATGATGCTGCAATTGCAGCTGCACCTTTCTCCGGATGCCTTATGACAATTGCGTTAGAATATGCCTCAAAAACCCGAACCGTATCTTCTAAAGTTTCTCCTTTCACTACCGAAGAAAATTGTTGTGGATTGATAATGTCTACAGTCTGGCCGCCTAGTCTTTTGACTGAAGCATTAAATGATCCAAATGTTCTACTTGAGGGTTCATAAAAAAGAAGGGTTGTAATAGTTCCTTCTAGTAATTTGCTGGGAGTTTGTGATGTTGCTATTTTTTTCATTTCGGGGACATAGGAAAAAAGGAGCATGAGGTCTTTTTGGGAAAATTGATTAAGAGAAATAATATCTTTTCCTTTAAACACGCCGTTAATGGTTGCAATTCCTTTTGATGCGGCCATAAAAAAACAGAGTTTCTCGCCATGTATGGTCGAGTTGTCTCTGAGGTTTAACTTTAACAAAAAGTCTTGGTGTCGTCAACCCTTATTTCCGGTGACGATTATTTTTCTCTCTCAACTGTGATGCTGCATTCCGTAACAAGTGCTGCTATTGCACCCACTGCAGCTAGAAGAGGTGCAAGTACCGCTCCGATAACACCGATGGTAAGAGGAAACTGGACGAGTTCTTTGCCGCTCTTATCCTTAATGGTGATGCGTCGCACATTGCCTTCTTTTATGAGTTGCTTTACTTTTTCAAGCAATTTGTCGCTTTGAACAGTGAAGGTTTCTTTTTTTGTTTGTCTTGCAGTCATGAGCATATTATACCATGACTATACAAGCTCAACCGCTTTAGTGAGATTTTCCAAAAGACACGCAACATTGACTGGTCCTACCCCACCGGGAGTTGGGGTATAAAAACTGGCTTTATCTTTTATATCTTCTTCTTCATAGTCCCCATGTAGTTTTCCGTCTTCTTTGTGCATACCCATATTGATAAGAATAACGCCTGATTTAATCATCTCGTTTGTTATTATTCCCCTCTTTCCAACCGCTGTAATGATAATGTCTGCTGTTTTTGTTAGTTTTTCCGGATCTGCTGTTTTGCTATCAACTACCAAAGGATTTAATCCCATTTTCCCAAGCAGGTCAATGGTAGGTCCTCCGCCTGTCTTTCCTTTTCCCATAACTACAATTTGTTTTTTTTGCAGCCATGCTTCAAACATTTCTTTATGGTTATTTTGCGCAAAAATATGTTTTAACAGTATGACTACTGCTTTAGCAAGGGGCATTTCAAAATGGGTTTGCGGATGAAAAGCGTCAATGTCTTTTTTTGGATCTATGGCACTATCAATAAGCTTTTCCGAAAGCTGCTGTGGTAGCGGTCGTTGGATAATAACACCATGAACACTGGGATCATTGTTTAATTTTGACGTCAGTAAGAATATTTCCCCTGGATTTACGTTAGCTGGAAATTGATACGTGGTTTCTTTTGCCCCGATTGCCTCAGCTTTCAATTTTTTTTGCCGGACATATGATGCTGATGCAGGGTCATCCCCTACAAGAATGATAACAAGATGCGGAACGATAGATCGTTTTTTTAATTCGATTACTTTACCTGAAAGATTTATAAGGAGATCCTCAGCAATTATTTTGCCGTCAATTTTCATTCTTCAACAGAGGTTGCGGATGCTACTTTATCGTCAGTTTTTGAGAAGCGCATGAGAATTACGCCTTGGGTATCTCTTGAAAGACGCGGGATAGAGTCAAGTTCCAGTTTTACGACCTGGCCTTTTTTGGAAGTGATGATAACCTCTTTGCATTTCGGCGGTACGACTTGTGAGTATGCCACAGGGCCTGTTTTATCGGATACATTGGCTACTTTTACGCCTTGCCCTCCTCTGCTCTGGCCGCGGAAAAGATCAACAGACGTGCGTTTTCCCAAACCGTTTTCCATAATGGTTAGTAAATCAAGTTTTTCATCTTTTCTGATAAGATCCATCCCGATCACCCAATCTCCAGCTATTAGTCTTATTCCTCGGACTCCCATCGTGCTTCGGCCAAGCGGTCTGACAGAAGTTTCTGAGAAGCGGATTGCTTTTCCCAGATGAGTAGTGAGAATCACATCGCCTTTCCCGCTTGTCAAATCGCTTGCCACGAGTTCATCTCCTGGCTCCAACTTTATAGCGGCTATACCGCTTCTTCTGATATTTTCAAATTCCGATAGAGCCGATTTCTTTACCGTACCGTTTTTTGTGGTTAGAAATACATGCGTTCCCCTTAAGTTTGCTTCTTTGCCGACTTTATAGCTGATAAAGGATTGTACTTTTTCTCCTGCTTCAATATTAATTAGATTGACAACTGCTGTTCCTTTACTGGTTCTTTGTGATTCGGCAATCTCATAGGCTCGAAGTTGATAGACCTTGCCTTTATTGGTAAAGAACAAAATATTATCATGTGTTTGGGCAAATCGAATCTGATCAATAGTGTCTTCTTCTTTCGTTGTCATACCTATCACACCTTTTCCTCCACGATGTTGTGTTCTAAAGCTATTCAAACTTTGCCTTTTTATATATCCGGTTGTGGTCATGGTAATGACAGTGGGTTCATTTGGGATAAGATCTTCTTCAGAGAACTCCCCTACTTTTCCTTTATAGACTTTGGTTCGTCTCTCATCTCCATATTTATCTTTCAGTTTTACTAACTCGTCCTTTATGACTGTAAGCATTTTTTCAGGATGTGAGATGAGGTCTTCCAAGTAATCTATGGTCTCTTTTACCATCTGATACTCATCTTCAATTTTTTGTCGTTCCAGTGCTGCGAGACGGCGAAGCTGCATGTCCAAGATAGCTACTGCCTGAATTTCCGAGAGTTTGAATCGGCTGATGAGGTTTCGTTTTGCTTCCTCCTGGTCTTTGGACTCACGGATCGTTTTGATAACCGCGTCTATATTTTCTACGGCTATCTTCAGTCCCTCTAAAATGTGTAGTCGTGCTTTTGCTTGCCTTAGCTCAAATTCCGATCGCCGTTTGACAATCAGGTAACGGTGTTTAAGATATTCTTCAAGCATGGTCTTAAGATTCAGTGTCTGCGGCGTACCGTTGACCAGAGCGACTATATTGGCCGAGAACGTGGTTTGAAGGCTGGTATGCTTAAAGAGATTATTCAGTACTTTCTTTGGTATTGCATCCCGTTTCAGTTCAATAAAGACTCTGGTTCCGTGTCTATCTGACTCATCCCGAAGATCGGAGATCCCTTCAATCTTTTTCTCTTTTGCCAGTTCTGCAATTCTGGCTACAAGCAATGCCTTATTAACCTGATACGGGAGTTCAGTGATGATAATAGCTGATTTTCCTTGTCCGATATCCTCTATCTCGGCTTTTCCGCGGATAAGAACTCGGCCCCGGCCTGTTGTATACACATTTCTTATTTCTGTCGCGTCATAGATAGACCCGCCTGTTGGGAAATCCGGTCCTTTGATATATTCTAATAGCTCTTCAATAGTTGCTGTTGTTGACAGTCGTATTTCTGTTGCTGTTTCGTCCTTTAGTGTCTCAGCCGGTACCGCGCCTCCTATTCCAGCATCAGGATTTGGCTTGGTATTTTTGGGGACTTTTTCAAATTTGGTTTTACTGATAATGTAAATGATTGCGTTTACAACTTCACTAAGGTTGTGGGGTGGAATTTTGGTTGCCATTCCTACGGCAATACCTTCAGATCCCATAAGGAGTAGATTTGGCAATTTGGCAGGAAGAAAAACAGGTTCCTTCAGTGTCGCGTCGAAATTGTCCAGATAATCCACAGTCTCTTTATCGATATCAAAAAGCATTTCAGCAGTAATAGCGGCCATCCTTGCTTCTGTATAACGCATCGCAGCTGGTGGGTCACCGTCAATTGAACCGAAATTTCCCTGACCGTCTATAAGCGGATAGCGCATGGAAAAATTCTGTGCCATACGAACCAGTGAATCATAGATAGGAACATCACCGTGAGGATGGTACTTTCCCATCACCTCTCCGACAATTTTTGCACTCTTGGAATATTTTGCCTGATGCGTTAGATTTATTTCTTGCATTGCAAAAAGAATTCTGCGGTGGACGGGTTTTAGCCCATCGCGGACATCAGGAAGCGCACGCTGGACAATAACAGACATCGCGTAATCCAAATACGCTTTTTTCATCTCTGCCGTTATTTCTGTTTGTTGCAGTTTTCCTATATTCATATAATAATTGCTAAATTGTTTCGCTCATATTGCTCGCTTATTGTTATATTATTGGCACTTAGCAATACAACAATATAACAATCCGTATCAAGCCTTCGATGTTTTTATAAAACAAGGACTAGGATAAGATATCAGCTTGTTATTTAATTGATTCTTTTACTGCTTCGAGTGCTGTTTTTTTATCCTTCCAATCTTTTAGCTTTACCCATTTCCCAGGCTCTAGCGTTTTGTAATTCTCGAAAAAGTGTTTCATTTTGTTTTTTGTTGCCTCCGGAACATCTGTTATATCTTTATATGCACCGAAAAGTGGGTCTATTTTTGCAGTTGGGACAGCAAGAATTTTGGTGTCGTTGCCTGCTTCGTCTTCCATTCCGAGCATACCTATAACAACTGCTGGAACAACGGTTCCAGGTGCAATAGAATGTTCACTTAAAACCAAAACATCGAGTGGATCGCCATCTGCTGCTAGTGTATTTGGAACAAATCCATAGTTTGCAGGAAATTGCATTGCCGTGTACAAAAATCTGTCTACCATAATAATACCTGAGTCTTTATCTAACTCGTATTTAATATTTGAGTCTTTTGGAATTTCGACAAATACATTAACTTCTCCTGCTTGCGGGTTTTTTCCTGCTGATATTTTTTTAATATCCATATTTATTCACCTCCTTATATATCAAGTGTTGCCGTTTTTGCATTGGTTTGAATAAAGTGTTTTCGCGGTGGTACTTCGTCTCCCATAAGCATGGTAAATACCGCGTCTACTTCTTCTGCGTCTTCTATCGTAATCTGTTTTAAGATTCTATTCTCAGGATTCATGGTAGTGTCCCATAATTGTTCAGGATTCATCTCTCCTAAGCCTTTATAGCGCTGAGTATTTATTTTTACATTTCCCATTTCTTTTAAAATTGTATCCCGTTCCGCATCCGAATACGCGTATTTTGATACTTTTCCTGCTGATAATTTGAAAAGTGGTGGCATAGCAATATAGAGGTAGCCTCTCTTTATAACTTCTGGCAAATGCCGGTAAAAAAATGTAAGAATAAGTGTTTCAATATGTTGTCCGTCTACATCCGCATCGGTCATAATAATTACCCGGTGGTAGCGAAGTTTGTCAAAGTTAACTGTTTCTCCGATTCCTGCACCGAGTGCGATGATAAGGTTTTTAATTTCTTCATGTTCTATGATTTTATCCAGACGGGCACGTTCAGTATTTAAGATTTTACCTTTCAAAGGAAGAATTGCCTGAAACTTTCTGTCTCTTCCGGTTTTAGCGCTCCCGCCTGCTGAATCTCCCTCTACAAGATAGAGTTCTGATACTGAGGGATCTTTTTCCTGGCAATCGGCGAGTTTTCCAGGAAGACTTGATCCTTCCAGTGCACCTTTTCGCAAGATTGCTTCTTTCGCAGCTTTTGCTGCAAGACGCGCTTTTGCTGCAAGATAAACTTTCTCAAGAATTTTTCGAGCTTCGGAAGGATTTTCTTCAAAGAATGTAGACAATCCTTCACGCACAATGGTATTTACAATCGGTTGCACTTCGGAGTTGCCCAATTTTCCTTTAGTTTGACCTTCAAACTGAATCATGTCCTGGGGCATTTTTATAAATACCACCGCGGTAAGACCCTCTTTCGTATCGTCACCGGTGATTGAATCCCCCTCTTCTTTAAAAGAACCGATTTTTCGTCCGTAATCATTCACCGCACGCGTGAGAGCCATACGGAATCCGGTAAGGTGTGTTCCTCCGTTTACTGTATTAATAACATTTACATATGACTCGACATTTTCAGTGTAGCTGTCGCTGTATTGCAGCGCCACTTCTACTTCCACGTCACCTTCTGATTTCCTAATTACGATGGATTTGTGAATTGGATTTTTATTTTCATTAATCTTTTCTACAAGCGAGCGGATTCCGCCTTCAAAATAATAATTAACTTCACGTACGTCTTCACCGCGAAAATCTTTCAAGTGGAAATACAGTTTCGGTACTAAGAACGCACGCTCTCTAAGCTGTTTTTTGATGGTGTCAAAATCAAATGCGATGTCCGGGAAGATTTTATTATCCGGGAAAAAAGTAACAGTTGTCCCCTTGTTGTAGAAAAATTTCTGTAAATCTTCGGAAACTTTCGACTGCTTGACGATATCAACCGTAGTTTTCGGGTTTCCTGCTGCGTATTCCTGCCGATAGATTTTTCCATCACGTCCTACCTCAACCCACATCCATTCAGAAAGTGCGTTTACTACTGAAGAACCGACACCATGAAGACCTCCGGAAATCTTATATGCTGATCCACCAAATTTACCTCCTGCATGAAGTTTGGTCATGACTATTTCGAGCGCAGACTTTTTATACTGTGGCATCGTATCCACAGGGATTCCCCGCCCATCATCAACAACAGTCGCAGAGCCGTCTCTATTTAAGATTACCCAGACGTTTTTGGCATAGCCTGCCAGTGCTTCGTCAACCGCGTTATCTATAATTTCGCGCAAACTTTCATGAAGACCTATCAAATCGGTAGATCCAATATACATGCCGGGACGTTTTCTGACTGGTTCTAAGCCTTCAAGTACCTGGATTTGTTGTGCTGAATACTCTGAGGATTTTGCAGATTGTTTTGTTGTCGCCATTACTTGTAATTATATCAATATTATCTCGTGTAAATCAAGGGACAAATACGAAAAATAGCCGAAATCTGAAGCTATTTTGACGACCTCTTGATTACTTTAGCATCATTTATAATCTCTAGCAATTGTCCATTGGGACCCTCAATTTCATGCGCGCCGGTGAGTCGTTGATATTCTAGAAGATAATCGGATAAACTTGCTTTTTTTTCTCTCAATTCTCCCGAGAGACTTTTTATTTTCTCAGCAATTCTAAGGACTTGCGGTTGTTTGATAATTTCCTGTTTTGTCCCCTGTTTTACTTTATTTGCTTCTTTTACTTTTTGCTCTTGTTCTCTAAAAACCGGATCATTCAAAAAAGTATCTGCAAACATTTGTTTTTGTTCGCGAAGCTCTGTGGCTGCTTTTTCCAGAGATCCTATGGTAGTTTTGACCATCTCCTCAAGACTTAGAAGAATTGTGGCTTTGCTATCTGTGTTTGCCGGTTCTTCACTTATTCCATCTTCGGCAGCTTTTATATTTTGATCATCCATAGAGATACCACTATACACAAAAGTGTTTTTATAAATCAAGTGATATAAAGTGTATCAAACATAGGTATTTACTTTTTTACTAACGAAAGAAGGAGATGTTCTATTTGAAGCCGGACAGTTGCGTTGGTGTAGCGTATATTATTTGCGGTTACTATGAGTTTTTTTAGCCGGTCTAAGTAGTCATATACTGGGTAACCTTTCTGTTTTTTTATCTCTTCCTTTATTTCATCTCGCGTTTTATATATCGCAGAAAGCAGCCAGGAAAGCGCTTCCTCTTTGCTTTTCCCCAGAGCTTGAGCTATGGTGAGCGCCTTTGGGATACCGAAGTCTTTTTCCTCCCACGGCATCAAATTCTTAAGGATTTCAGTTTTTTCCGGCGGGATGGTTCTGACTGTACAACGGGATAATACTGTGGGAAGGAAATTTTCTTTTGAGTCGGCAAGAAGCAACATTATGGTCTCAGGCGGCGGTTCTTCTAAGAGTTTTAACAGTGCATTCTGTGCTTGGAATGTGAGGAGGTGTGCGTTTTTTATGATTGCAGCTTTTTGTTTGCTTCTTAAGGGTTTTAATAACAATTGTTTTTGAAATGACCTGATATCATTTATACCGATTGTCGTGGACTGTTCCAGTATATACCGGTCAAGTATGTCGATATTTTGGTTTTCGCAGAGTTTCTCTGTAAAAGCAGTTCGAACGTGTTCGTCTGTATGGATAATCAGTACACTTTGCATACGACTTGTTTGCTTGACATTATAGTCCATTTTTCATTACGATTGAAGTAATGCCTACTGCTTTACAAGTACCACCGTCGCAGTCTCAAACTACAATACCTTCCGGGGTGACAACATCTGCTGTGACTACCGGCACTCAGACTGTTGCAGATATATTGTTGTCTGAGCATACTCTCACACCCGAACAATATCAAGACATAAAAGTAAAAAGTGCGTCTGAAGGAAGAAGCCCTGATGAATTATTGGAAAAGATGAATGTTGTGCCGGAGGAGAAATTTGCCGAGGCAAAAGCAAAACTGTTAGGTATTCCCTATATTTCTTTAGATACCGCATCGTTTTCTCCTTACGCATTAAGTCTTTTATCGCGGGCGGTGGTGGAACGGTTTAACGTTATCCCCTTTCATTATGACGAGAAAACAAAAACTCTTTCACTTGCGATGAGCAATCCGATAGATGTTGAAGCAGTTTCCTTTATACGGCAAAAAACAGGATTAACCCTCAAAACCTATGCTGCATCTCCGTCAGAGGTGCGCCAAGCTATAGATCAGCAATATCGTCAGGAACTTGTCGGTGAGGTGGGAGAAGCGCTTAAGGAAACGGAAGAGCTAAATAAACCAAGAACCCTTGATAGCACCAAAATCGGTGAAATTATAAAAGAGGCGCCGATTGCAAAGATAGTATCGACAATTTTGGAGTATGCGGTAAACAGTCGTGCATCGGACGTCCATATAGAGCCGATGGAAGACAGAGTACGTGTGCGATACCGGATTGACGGTATTTTGTATGATCGGTTGAGCCTTCCTAAAACAGTTCAAGAGGCACTCGTTTCACGCATAAAAATCTTGTCTGAGATGAAAATAGACGAACATCGCTCTCCGCAAGACGGGCGATTTAATTTTAAAGTCGGCGAGAATGAGGTAGATCTTCGTATTTCCGTTCTACCGACAGTTTTCGGAGAAAAGATAGTTATGCGTCTTCTTCGGAAATCAGGAGGAATTCCAACACTTGGAGATCTGGGACTGTCAGGGACCGCGCTGAAAAATCTTGAAACATCTATTCTTAGGCCACATGGTATTATTATTGTTTGCGGTCCGACAGGAAGTGGAAAAACCACAACGCTTTATGCCGTACTTGCAAGGTTAAATACAACACGAGTGAACATCATGTCGCTTGAGGATCCGGTAGAATATCAAATTCCCGGAGTAAATCAGGTACAGATAAATCCGGCGGTCGGTTTGACATTCGCGGCAGGACTGAGAGCATTTTTGCGTCAAGACCCGAATATCATTCTGGTGGGTGAAATTCGTGATCAGGAAACGACTGATTTAGCCTTGCAGGCAGCGCTTACCGGTCATTTGGTTTTTTCTACGCTTCATACATCTGATGCCTCAGGGGTTCTTCCCCGTCTTATCGATCTTGGTGCCGAACCGTTCTTGCTTGCCTCGACAATGAACGCTATGGTAGGACAACGTATTGTCAGAAAGATTTGCCCTCACTGTAAAACCTCCTATATTCCCCCACAGCAGTTAATTGATGAAATGAAGGTGGTATTGGGGCCGCTTTTCCCAAAGGACAAGACTGACGGAAAATTATATAAAGGAAAAGGGTGCAGCGAGTGCGGAGAATCCGGGTATTTAGGACGTGTGGGTATTTTTGAGGTGATGAGCGTATCAGAAAAGATTGCACACTCGATCCTTGAAAAACCTGACAGTTCCTCGCTTGAAAAGATAGCTATTTCAGAGGGAATGATTACGATGAAACAGGATGGTTATATGAAAGTATTGCAAGGCGTTTCCACGATTGAGGAGGTATTGCGTGTTGCACAAGAGTAGAGATTTATTATGACAATTCAAGAATTACTTGAACTCACCATTAAAAGCCGGGCATCCGACCTGCATTTGCTTGTCGGAATTCCACCTGCTGTGCGAATTGACGGTTCTTTAACTTCTATCTCAAATGTCCCTCCTATTTCTCCTCAGGAGATGGAGACGATGCTTTTTTCTCTTCTGACTCCTGAGCAAAAAGAGTTACTTATCGCCAACAAAGAACTTGATTTTTCTTTCGGTTTTGGAAAAGGCGCTTATGGTGATCAGGGGAGGTTTCGTATTAATGTTTATTATCAACGCGGTTATTTGTCAGCTGCTTTTAGATTCTTACCTCCCACAATTAAATCGATTGACGAATTAAGACTTCCCAAGGTCTGTCATGGTTTTGCAAAACTAAAACAGGGATTTATACTCGTTGCCGGTCCTACCGGACATGGTAAATCTACTACGCTCGCCAGTATTATAAACGAGCGGAACATCACAACTGCGAGTAATATCTTAACGATTGAAGATCCTATCGAATATGTTTATCCTCAAGGAAAAAGTATTATCTCTCAGCGTGAGATGGGTACCGACACACACTCATGGGTAATGGCGCTTCGCGCATCTTTAAGAGAGGATCCCGATGTTGTACTTGTTGGGGAAATGCGGGATTCGGAAACCATAGCTGCTGCTATTACTATTGCTGAAACAGGTCATTTGGTTTTCTCAACACTGCATACCAATTCTGCATCCCAGACGATTGATCGCATTATAGATTCATTTCCGGCAAGTCAACAACCGCAAATTAGGTCTCAATTGGCGTCAAGTTTGAAAGGAATTATCTCTCAGCGGTTGGTTCCGCTTATCAACGGAGGCCGTGCACCCGCAACTGAAATTCTGGTTGTAACACCGGCTGTTGCAAGTAACATCAGAGATGGGAAAACTCACCTGATTGACTCTATAATCCAAACATCGCAAGAAGCCGGTATGATGACACTTGAGTCGGCGCTGGCACAACTGGTTATGGCAGGAAATATTACACTTGAAGTAGCGAAAGAATACGCCATCCATCAAGATGAGTTACTGCGTCTGGTAGGGTAATTTTTTCTTATGGAAAATACACGGTATGCAATTTTCATATAGAGCCACAACAAAAGATGGAAAACTTGTACAAGGGACTGTAGATGCCAAAGATCCAAGTGACGCAGCTGTCACGCTTAGGCAGCGGGAGTTTTTTCCAATTCGCATTACCCCTAAAGAAAATACCATACTTATAAAGTTATTTCCTTTTCTTGCAAAGACAAGCGAAAACGACAGTATTCTCTTTACCAGGCAGCTTGCCTCCATGCTAACATCCGGATTGACGCTAATGCAGGCCCTGGCTATCCTTAAAAATCAAGTCCAAAATGAAAAAATGCAGCAGGTTATCAATAATATCATCGTTGATATTGAAGGGGGCAAGACTTTTTCTTCCGCAATCGGGCGGTATCCAGACACATTCCCTGTGATTTATATTTCTCTTATTAAAGCAGGTGAAGTATCGGGGCTTCTGGATAAAATTCTTCTTCGTCTTGCCGAAAATATGGAAAAGCAACAGAAGTTGAAAAATTCTATCAAATCAGCCCTAATGTATCCGGCCATTATCATGATAGGCATGACGCTTGTTTTAACCATGATGATGATTTTTGTTATTCCTCAGCTTGCTGCGCTTTATGAAAATCTTAATTTGTCTCTTCCATTTACGACCCAGGTGGTAATAGGCATTTCTAATTTCGTTTTGATTTTCTGGCCATTTGTGATAGGAGGGATTTTTCTCTCAATTTTCCTTTTCAGGCGGTGGTACAAGACAGACCCGGGGCGGCTTATCACAGACAGTATAATGATAAAAATACCGGTATTTGGGAAATTAAACCAAAATGTTATTCTGACCGAGTTTTCACGCACACTTGGGCTTCTCATAGGAAGCGGAGCGCTTGTAGTAGACGCGTTTAAGCAAACAGCTGATGTGACAGGAAATGCGCTTTATAGAAATGCGATTTTGGCTATCTCGCAACGGATACAGAAAGGTATTTCAATTGGCGATGCTCTTGGGGCATATACGCTGTTTCCTTCGATTTTAGTACAAATGGTAAAGATTGGTGAACAGACGGGAAAACTTGATGAATCGCTTACCCGTGTGTCAGAATATTTTGAGCGCGAAGTCGATCAAACCACAAAAACTCTCACCACTGCGCTTGAGCCGATTTCTATCATTACCCCTATTTATAACCTCATATCGCAGATTCAATAATGATTTTACTACTTGACAACTAAAAAACAGTGTGTCTACACTAAATATGGACAAATGAAAAAACTGCTCAAAACATCCCAAAAAGGTTTTACTCTCATAGAACTTCTGGTGGTTATTGGCATTCTCGGAATACTTGCTGCAGCGCTTGTTGCGACTATTGACCCATTTGAGCAGCTGAAGAAAGCCCAGGACGCGAATACGAAAAACGTTTTGGTAGAATTTGCCAACGCGAATCTTCGCTATTATACAACGCATAATCAATTTCCATGGGATGACACAACAAATTATGTTGTCTGTTCCGCCAGTGTTCCAGATCAGGCGGCACTGGATAGCGATCAAATGAAAAATTGTATTCTGGCCCTGACTGATGAAAAAGAATTGAAACTGGCGTTTTCATCTGCCACTCAGCAACTGAAAGAAATTTATGTAACATATGCCGCGTCAACAAATGAATTGATTGCTTGCTTCAAGCCCCAATCTAAATCACAACAAAATGATGACGAACTGGTAAAATATAACCGCGATGGAACAGAAAACCTGGCTAACAAAGACTGCTCAGTCACAGGTGCTAATGAAGCTACAAGTGGATGCTAT
>JACOXW010000016.1 GCA_016182205.1 Candidatus Levyibacteriota bacterium | reverse complement strand
TCAGCACTTTTTCTTCCCATTCTTTTTCAGATAACATCCATAAACATATTGCTTGCGGTTTTCAACCTTTTGCCGATCCCACCACTTGACGGATCCAAGGTATTTTCTCTGCTTCTTCCTGAAAGGCAGGCGCATGCGTATTTGTCGCTTGGACAATTTGGTATTTTTTTCTTACTTCTTCTTTTGTATTTCCCAATCGGCGGATTCTCGCTCCATAACATTATCTATACCGTCTACTTACTAGCACAAAGACTTCTGTTACCGTGACATGAATGTAACTGTTATTGACGCTTCTAAAAAACCGGGGTTCTCATTAAGAAAAATTTGGGAAGTAAGAGAGCTCCTGTATTTTTTTGCGCTGCGGGATATTATTCTTAGGTATCGATATACACTGCTTGGCATACTCTGGATTCTTTTCCAACCGGTTGTACTTACTTTTATCTTTGCTGGGATCTTCGGATCTTTCTCCCAACAATTCTCTATGAAAATACCATATATACCGTTTACATTTATCGGACTTTTATACTGGAATTACTTCGTCAGTTCATTGCAGAAAAGCAGCACGGCACTTCTTCTGAATCAATCACTTGTTACAAAAGTTCCTTTTCCAAAAATCGCGCTCCCTTTATCTGGAATTTTTGTCGGGTTTATTGATTTTTTCCTCGCATTTGTTCTTTTTATTGTCGTTTCTTTTTTCTTCCATATACCACCCACTCCTTTAGGAATACTTATGATAGTTCCGACACTTTTAATATGCATGTTTACTACTTTGGGACTGGGTCTTTTGTTTTCGGTACTCCAGGTTCAGTATCGTGATGCACGGAATGTGCTTCCTTTCTTCACGACGGTATTTTTCTTTCTCACACCGGTATTTTACACAAGTAAAATTGTCTTTCCACCCACTTATAGATGGATACAATACTTTTTTAATCCTTTAACAGGTGCAATTGAAGGAATACGCGGTGTTTGGTTTGGTGAACCCATTCACGCAACGCTTCTTCTTTTTTCAGTTGTCGGAAGTCTTACGATTCTTTTTATTGGCATTGTCTCTTTCACGAAATACGAGCAAAAACTTGTGGATACATTATGAGCAGTGTTGTCGTCTCAGGACTTACCAAAAGCTATACACTTGAGAAAGAATCTTTAAGAGGAAGAAAAATACTTCTTCGTGACCGACTACAACAACTCCTACGCAATCCTATCTCCGTTTTATCAAAAAGTTATACCGAGCAAAAGCTTTTTTTTGCGTTGAAAAATGTTTCTTTTACCCTTGAGCGGGGAGAGACACTCGGGGTTATCGGCAGAAACGGGAGCGGGAAATCCACACTGCTTAAGCTTCTTGCTGGTATTACATTTCCTACGGAAGGCGTGATCAAACTCCATGGCTCTGTGGCAACAATTCTTGAAATCGGTGCGGGATTTCATCCGGACTTAACAGGAAGAGAAAATATGTACCTTACTGCAGCGCTGCACGGAATTGAGAGAAAAACTTTGAAATCAATCTTTCCTGAAATTGTAAGGTTTTCGCAGATACAACCGTTTCTTGATATACCGGTTAAATACTATTCCTCAGGTATGTATCTAAGGTTGGCATTTGCGATAAGCACAGCGCACCGAATACAAAGTGACATACTCCTTATTGATGAAGTTTTTGCAATCGGTGATCTTTCTTTCCAGCAAAAATCTCTCAAAAGAATCAATGAGTTGGTAAAAAATGATAACAAAACAGTCATTTTTGTGAGTCATGATCTGACTGTACTACAAAAACTCTGCAAACGCTCTCTATGGCTTGAGAAAGGCGAAATAAAAATGCTTGGGATGACAAAAGAAGTAATAGAAAACTACATAAAATCCTCTCTACGTACCGATTCTTGACAACATCTATTTTTTTGTGCCATAGTGAAATCAGTGAGACGCCAAACACTAATTATTTTGGGACTTCTTTCCTTAGGTATTCTTTTTTTAGGAATTGCGCTTTTTAATGTTGATACGTTGCGTTCTCTTTTGTCTTCCAATAAATTCGACCCGAGTACCGATGTATCAGGAACGTTGGAGTCACCTGTAAATCCTAAAAACCCGTATTTATATTCAGTAGGAATATCGTATATATTCCAGGGAACTATTCTTGCTGTTAAGAAGACCAATGGTGGTCCGCGCGTATATACCGACATTCAGGGTGTGGGCGTTCCGGAATTTATCATCAATCGTCTTACACAAGTGTATATGACTGACGGAGACAAATCAAAAGAAATCTCCCAAAAGGAAGTCGCAGCACATCAAGCAGTACGTATTCAGGTCACTTATAACACAACGAAGAAAGAGTGGGCCACAACACGCATAGTTATCTTAGTAAAAAAACTCCCACAATAATTCCCCATTATTGACAATACATAAATGGTCTTTTATCATGTGATAACGTTTATGCGTATCTCGCTTGATCTTCTTACACGGCTTTTCGATTCTTTTAACTCATTAAACATTCTAAAAAGACTTGGCCCCGAACACAATATCGCCGACGAACCTTCCATGTTTCGATATAACGCTATGTTTGTACCCACGGAAAAACTTACAGACGGTATGGTATTTGATGTTTACGGATCGGGCTATTCGTTTATCTCCCCCCAGGTAGCCCTCCTGAAGTGCCTTATGGAAACAATAGAACGATTTTCAACAAGCACCTATAAGAAAAAGGGTATCACTTTCTCAACATACGACGGCATAAAAGGAGGAAAACTTGACCCTATGCTATTTGATCAACCGAAAGAAGTAAGACAAAAAGAATTCGGTTGGGTAAGAGGAAATCGGCTCAGCGGTGAAACGTGCTTTATTCCGGCTCAGGTGATGTACTTTAACTACAAAAAACACCATGAAATTTATCTAACCCAGCAAATCAGTACTGGCGCTGCAGCATCTTTTACCAAAGATGAGGCACTGGTATCAGGAATTTATGAAATTATAGAGCGAGACGCATTTCTTTCACTTTACCTTACCAAGTCAACTCCTCCCCGTGTGGATCTGACCCACATTAGAGATCCGAAAATTTCCCATATGTATAACCAAGCCCAACGGTATAACCTGGAACTTATGCTTTTTGATATTACAAATGACCTTTCTGTTCCGACATTTCTCGCAATCGCAATTGATAGAACCGGTATAGGACCGTTTCTTTCTCTAGGGCTAAAAACATCCTTTAACACCATAAAAGCAATAACAGGAAGCATTGAAGAAGCATTTCAATCCAGACCCTGGATGAGACATACCATACGTGAATTTATAGGAAAACCCCGCGAAATTAACCCTGCTATGTTGCATTCCTTGCCGGACAGAGGCTTATATTGGACTTCTCCTGGAAGTTTTAAGAATCTTGATTTTCTCTTATCGATACCTGAAGTGCCGATAAAAATACAAAAGAAAAAAATTAACAACGAACTCACCTATCTTAAAGCGTTATTTAAAAAGAAAAACTACCAGGTGTTTTATAAAGATATTACCTATCCGATCTTTAAAAAAATCGGTGTGCATGTATATAAAGTAATAATTCCACAGTTACAACCGCTGTTTTTGCAAGAAGACAGAAAAGAACTGAGGAAAGAACGTTTGGATATGACCGCTTCGTATTTTCATAACCCGAACTATACTATCAATCAGATCCCGCATCCATTCTTATGAAAAGTAAAAAAATAATTCAGGCTCTTTTGGGTAAACCGACAATGCTTTATGAGAAATTTCACCAGGACACCAAGCTTGGTTTTAGATTTCCAAAACAGGAATACAAGATATTCAGCTCTCCGTCGCGAATCGCGCACAAAGAGTACCTTCGTTTGGAAAAAATTGTTCTTCCAACACCGCAGGATATAAAAATACCGCTTACAAAAACACTGCGGAATCGCCTCTCTACCAGAGACTTTTCTAAAGATCCAATTTCTCTAAAGACGCTTTCGCAACTGCTTTTTTTTGCTGCGGGAGTTACCAGGCAGGGAAAACGGCCATACCCATCAGCAGGCGCATTGTATCCGCTTGAAGTTTATCTGCTTTCTCAAAGAACCGATATACCCAAAGGACTATATCATTACAATATCCGTCTTCATGTGCTGGAGATTCTTACGCAAACTATTCCCTCCAAAGTCATCCGGACTCTTTTCATACAGGAATCTATTAAAAATGCACCGTGTATTCTTTTTATTACCGCACGATTTCCAAGAAACACGGTAAAGTACGGCAATCGCGGATACCGCCATGTACTTCAGGAAGTCGGACATCTGAGCCAAAATATTTACCTTCTCTCCTGTGCTTTGGATATAGGATGTGTAAGCATCGGCGGTTTTAAAGATGATGCTGTTAATACGCTTCTAGTCGTCGATGGACTTGAAGAAACCGTCATAAATGTTATAGCAGTCGGACGCAAGAATAAAAAATCATTGACAAAGGAAAAAACTCCTGTTAGGCTAAAATAAGTCTCATGCAAACGTACCTAAAGCCCAAAATCACCCAGAAGAAAGTTGAGATGAGTTTTTTCCTCACCGGCATCGGTTTCCTGGATTCATTTCTGGTAGGTGAAGTCTACGCGCAAAGCGCTGATTGTAACTGCACAACACCTGGGCAACCGGATTCGATAGAAGGATCAGCAGTCGGATCAATGTCAGAAACAACCACGGGTATTAGTACTCCCGGCTCCTGTACCTGCTCCTGTTCCTGTTCATGTTCATGTGTCTGTAGTTGTTCGTGTTCCTGTATCAGCTGCACCGGAACTTGCACCGGAAGCTGCTCATGCTGCTCCTGCTGCGGTTGCGGAACAGGCGGATCAGTCTAACACTTGCATACGTTTTCTCCAACCTCTATTATTCCTCTTATGAAAGCCCCTCTGCTACATCCTTTGAAAACATACGGCAACAGTATGAAGCCGATTTTCATCTCAAAAGATATTGTTTACTACCAAAAAGTGCCAGCGGTGTCTTTGAAAGTTGATGATATTATCGTAGTAAAAACCGGCAGCGGCTATATTACCCACAGGATAGTATATCTTCAGAAAAAACAAAAAACAATTTCCAGAATAATTACAAAAGGAGACAACAATGTAAATACGGAAACAGTCACACGTCTTTCTGATATTCTTGGCAAAGTAGTACTTGTCAAAAGAAATAAAAAGGCTTTCAATCCCCAAGATCTGTATCTCTTTCAATCCACACTATATCTGAAAGAAATTACAGAAGTAACCCATGCATTTGACAAAGAGGTTATAAATTACGTAATTCTCAAAGGACTTCCCTTGCATTTGTATTTTGAGAAAAAACACCCAAAACGTCTCTATGCTGATTGTGACCTGCTAATCCACAAAAAAGATCTCTCTAAAACGTTT
>JACOXW010000003.1 GCA_016182205.1 Candidatus Levyibacteriota bacterium | reverse complement strand
ACCATTTACCAGGGCAACTACCGATGAATTAATACATTCATTTTCACGTATCGCAAAAGGAGAAAAGATTTCTGTAGCTGATGATGCTCTTTATCTTATCGCAACACTTTCAGACGGAAGTTTTAGGGACGGCGCAAAAATCTTTGAGGAAGTTGTCGCCTCAGTACAAGAAAAAAATATTGACAAAAAAGATGTTGAAAACTTATATAATACACTTCATGTCTCTTCGCTTGTTGAGATTGTTGTCCAGGCGTTCATAAAAAAAGATCTTCAGGCAGGGTTGGAGGCGCTTGGGAAAATCGAGTCTTACGGCATAGATACTGCCTATTTTATGGATCAGCTCCTGTCCTGGCTTCACAGTATGCTTCTTCAGGCATCTGGAGTAAAAGCTTCAAAGGGTGAGGAGCCTACCCAACCATTTTTACCACTATCGGCAATAAAAGATATACTCAAAACCGTCATGAAGGCGGAAAAAGAATTCCGTTTTGCGCAATTACCGCAGCTTCCGCTAGAAATAGCTTTAATTGAATGGTGTAGTAAAGAGGCAGTAGTGAAAGAAGGGGTAAGGCAGGAACCGGTTACTGTGGAGAATGTATCACAGCCGACAACGCAACAAAAGCCAGCTGATACGACGTTCTGGTATCAGATTATTGATGCTATTAAAGAGAAAAACTATACTGTGGCAGGAGTGCTTCGGGGATGTAGATTGAAGCTTTTTGATGAAAAAACATTTATAATAGAGACGCAGCATCTTTTTCATAAAGAACAGCTTGAGAAAGATACTGCCAAGACATTACTTCACGATGTCATCAAAGCACTAAGTGGAAAAGATGTGTTAGTAAATGTAGAATTACGAGGAGGTGAATAATATATGATAAATCCATTTCAACAACTTGGTGAGCTTAAGAAAATGCGAGATCAGGCTATGGCTATTCAGAAGGAACTGCAAAAAGAAGAAATTGAAGTTGAAAAACATGGAGTTGTCGTTCGGATTACGGGAGACCAGAAAATCAAAAGTCTTTCCACAAATGGTAGGACAGATGATGACATAAAAGACGCGGTAAACGAAGCGGTAAAGAAAGCTCAAGAAGTCGCAGCCAAAAAACTCCAACAAATGGGGGGAGGTTTAGGAGGGTTACTTGGTAAATAACAGGATATTGTCTATGAAGGTAATTCTTGTTACAATACCGTTTATTGTCCGGCTATAGCCACGTATGCCAAATACACAACGTACACTGAGCAAACCTGCAGTCCCAGAATTTATTCTCTTAACTGGGCGATCAAATCCCCGTTTGGCAAAAAAAATTGCAAAACTACTAGGACATGATATTTTCGACCCTGTTTCCATATTTTCTGATGGGGAAATTCGAGTCAGAGTTCCTGAGAACATGCGTAGACGGCATGTTTTTATTATCCAGCCTACGTCAACACCGGTAAATGAGAGCATTATGGAGATTATGTTTATGATTGATGCTTCCAGGCGTTCCTCAGCCCGTGAAATTACCCTTATTATTCCATATTTTGGGTATTCCAGGCAGGACAGAAAAGAAATGCCGCGTGTTCCTATCAGCTCGTCGGTTGTGGCGAATATGTTTACTAATGCAGGAGCAAGTAGAATTGTGACAGTTGATATTCATTCAGATCAACAGCAAGGATTTATTCAGATTCCATGGGATAACCTATATGCCAGCTATTCATTGGTTCCGGCGCTGAAAAAGAAAAGATTCAAAAATCTCGTTGTTGCGTCACCGGATAAGGGAGGTATGACACGGGCAACAGGATATGCAAAACGTTTGGGAGCATCAGATATTGCTTTGGTATATAAAGAGCGCGATATTAATGTGAATAATAAATCGGAAGCACTGGGAATGATAGGAAATGTAAAAGGAAGAGACGTTTTGTTGGTTGACGATATGCTTGATACCGGCGGAACGATAGCACATGCCGCTAGCTATATAAAACAGCAAGGTGCAAAAAGCGTGAGAGTTGCAGTTACCCATGGTCTTTTTTCTGGAAAGGCCTTGGAACATATCAAAACTTCTCCGATTGAAGAAGTTATAGTAACGGATACTATTTTACAAAGAGACGAAGTAGTAAAAAATCCCAAAATAACTGTTATATCTGTTGCACCTCTTTTGGTGGAGGCTATAAAACGAATTGAATCAGGTGACTCCATCAGCCGCGATTTATTTTTGTAAACTTTGCTGGGTATTGATGAAGACATGATACAATAGAGATAATGAAATTGTTTTCCGGTTCTTCCAACATGCCTCTTGCGGAAAATATTGCGGCACTTTTGGGAATACCGCTTTCTCCTTTGGAGCTCCATGTTTTTCCAGACGGTGAACGGCGCATTAAGTTAAATGATGTAGTCTTGGAAGAGGATGCCGTTGTCGTGCAGCCGACTGCAACACCTGTGGATCAAAACTACATGGAACTTTTCTTTATGATTGATGCATTAAAACGCAGTGGAGCACGTAGTGTAACTGCTGTCGTTTCGTATTTCGGGTATCAGAGACAAGACCATATTTTCCGGGATGGTGAAGCAGTATCGCTTGAAGTTGTTATCACCATGCTTGAAAGCGTAGGGACAGATAGAGTAATAACATTTGATCTCCATTCCATAAAAATTCCTGAAATGTTTCATATACCGATTGTGCATTTATCCGCTCTTCCTCGATTTGCGCAAAAAATAAAAGAGGAGAATTGGGTAAATGATAATACGGTTCTTGTAACGCCGGATATGGGGGGAATTCGGAGAATAAAGATTCTTTCAGGGCTTTTGGAAGATTTGCCTTTTGCATGTATTGTCAAAAATCGGGATTTGGTGAGCGGTACTATAAAAGCAGAAGAAGTGCAAGGCCATTTGAAAGACCGGGCGATTATTGTAGATGATATGATTTCAAGCGGTCAGACTATTGTAGAAGCAGCGAAACTGCTTTTTAAAAAAGGTGTAAAAGAAGTATATGTTTTTGCGACTCATCCTGTTTTTTCAGAAGAAGCACCAGAGCTACTTGACAATTCAGGTGTACATAAGGTGTACGTGACAGACACGGTACTAATTCCGAAGGAAAAGCGATTCGGGAAACTTGAAATACTCACTGTTTCGTCAATGGTTTCGGAAGTCTTAAAGGAGAAAGAAATATGAAAATTCCCAAAGCAATACAACATCTAATAGAGTCATTTGAACGCTTGCCCGGTATCGGTCCGAAGACTGCACAACGATTAACGTTTTACCTTTTGCACGTTCCACAAGGAGAACTTGATAGCTTTGCTCAGGCTCTACAACAGTTAAAAGGGAATACAGTGCTTTGTTCTCTTTGTTATACTGTGGATGAACAGGATCCCTGTAGTATTTGTGCAAGTAATGATCGTGATAAGAAGACGATTTGTGTGGTGGAGCAACCATTGGATGTATTAGCGCTTGAGAAGAACGGTAAGTATCGGGGAGTATACCATGTTTTGCATGGGAAAATTGATCCCCTCAACAACATCGGGCCGGATGAGATTTACATAGGACAATTACTCAGGCGTATTAAAGACGCAACCAATGGAAAATCAATTGAAGAGATAATTTTGGCAACAAATCCTACTATGGAGGGAGAAGCAACTGCTATGTATATCGCAAAACAGTTAAAAGTTCCTGCCTCGCCGGCAGGCGGGCAAAGTGAAAAGTTAAAAATTTCTCGTATCGGGAGGGGTTTACCGGTTGGGGCGGATTTGGAATATGCGGATGAAGTGACTCTAGAGAGAGCTATGGAAGGAAGGAGTGAATACTGATGGATGACTCAGCACTTGGAAAATTGGGAAATATTACCCAACAAGCGAAGAAAACGCTTACGCGGCAGGTTTCACAAACCGTGGAGACATCAGTAGAACAAGTGGGCGGAGGAAAGAGGCTCAGCTCTGAAGATTTGGCAAAGCAGGCAAACTTAAAACAACAACAAGATCAAAATAATAAAGATTTTTTGGCGGGCCTCTACGGATCATCAACAGATGAAGAAAAGAAAAAACAGTCAGTCGGTACTTTGGAACAATTAGGCTTTGGGAATAAAAAGGAGAATACGGGTTCATTAGGAGAGCAATTGGGTTTTGGGAAAAAAGACCAAACAACAGGATCAGTCGGAGAGCAGCTTGGATTTACTCCGTCCAAAGACACAGCTTCATTAAAAGAGCAACTTGCAGTATCTGGCACCAGTGTAAAAACTCCGCAAGAGCAAAAAGAATTACAACAAAAGCAGCACGAATTGCACAAGCAGGAATATTATGATCCACTGGTGACCCGTGCGAAACCACAGACTGAAGTAGAGGTAGAAGAGCAACAAGAAAAGCGGGAAAATGCAGCAGATCGCATGAAACGTTTGGAAATGGAGGATCAAAAGAAAGATCGAGAGAAAAAGAAAAAAATGCAGAATCCCGCACTTGAACAGGCACAAAGTCCTGAAAAACGGCATGGAACCATCGGCTAGATTCAGAAAAGAGGAGAAAGAATCACTGCGAATGCCACACACGTCATAATAAGCGTGATCAGCCAACCGAATCCTGTTGTAAGCGGATGGTTAACACGAGTGCCCATGATTTTTTTGTTGCTGCTGATAAGAACAATAACCACGAGAATAATAGGCGCTACAATTCCGTTTAATACCGCAGAGTAAATGAGTGCTTTTATCTGATCAATTCCGCTGAAATTAATAGAAAGACCAATAAGCATGGAAATAATAATAACACCGTAAAATGAGTTTGCCTCTTTAAGTTTTTTATACAGTCCGTATTTCCAGCGGAAACTTTCAGCCAGTGCATATGAGGCTGATCCTGCAAGTACGGGAACTGCAAGCATGCCTGTACCGATAATTCCTATTGTAAAGAGTAGATATGCGTTATCTCCCGCAATCGGTTTTAAAGCAAGTGCTGCGTCGGAGGCAGTTTTAATATTGGTTATTCCATGGGAAAAAAGCGTTGCGGCGGAAGCAGCAATAATAAAATACATAACAATATTTGATAAAAACATTCCCGACCAGACATCAATACGCATGGTTTTTATTTCTTCTTCTGTAGTTTCATTTTGCCTCAGTTTTAGTGTGGTTTTTCCTCCTAAAATCTGTTCTTCTACCTCCTGAGAGGTTTGCCAGAAGAAAAGATAGGGTGAAATAGTAGTACCCAGAATTCCGGCTATAAGAATGATTTGTTCTTTTCCAAGTGTAATTGAAGGGATAAATGTATGAAAAGCCAGGTCATGAAAATTTATTTTAACGCTAAGTGCTGAGAATACATAAGAAAGTAATACAAGCGCAAGCCATTTAAGATACTTCGCATATTTCTCATAGGAAGTAAAAATTTGTAAAAGAAGGCTCAGTGTCGTAAATACGATAATAAGTCCGCCAAAACTCACTTCGGGAAAAAGAAGCTGTGTTGCTTTTGCCATAGCGCCTAAATCTGCGCCTATATTAAAGGTATTCGCGACGAAAAGTAATATTGAAGATGTATAAAGAACCCATCTGGGGAAATAAATTCGTATATTTCCTGCGAGTCCCCGCCCTGTGACCAGTCCAATCCTCGCACACATTTCCTGAACAATTGCCATAAGTGGAAATGTAAATCCTGCCAACCACAGAAGTTGGAATCCATATTGTGCGCCAGTTTGTGAATATGTAGCAATACCTGATGGATCATCATCTGCGGCGCCAGTGGTAAGTCCTGGACCAAGTGTTTTCCAGTACTGGTTTGCGCGTTTTATATGTGTGTGATTAACGATCGAATCTGATATTTGTTTGGATGTATCAAGCGTTTTCTCAAGCATTACCGCCGGCGCGCCGGCAACTCTTTCGATAACTTTTTCTGTTTCAGTCATATTGGACAGGTTTTAAACCACTAACAACTCTACCGTTCCATGGGTAGGTAGATACTTTAATTGAACTCTAATTTGAACTTGTTTGTCAATAGGAATAAGATATACTACAATAGTGTCCAATATGGAAGACCAATGTTTTCAAACAGGTCAGTCTCTTGCAGATATCCAAGAATGGTATTTTTATGTAGGTTTGATTTTTTACTTGCTTTATGGACTTTGGATGGCAAAAAAAAAGAAGTCTTTTAAGACTCTTTTACCTATTTTAATTATTCCAATAGGTGTTTTTTTGTTTTCATTAATCTTTAATCAGATTTATTGTCCTCTTAAACCGGGATACATACCATCAGAACCTAAAGCTTTTCTTGGCACGCCAGGAGTATTTGAAACCTTTCTCTTTGCAGGCATTTTTATTATAAGTATTGTCCATACTATTATTTTCGCAATAGCCAATTTTATTGGTAAATCTTTTGTTTTTATAACAAAGAAAAAATAAAAGATTTGATTACCGCCAAAAATATTCGTAAAATGGTCAGATATGCGTTTATATAATACATTATCAAAAAAAATAGAAGAGTTTGTCCCAATTCATTCTCCTGAAGTTGGAATGTACACGTGTGGACCGACGGTGTATGATTTCGCGCATATCGGTAATTTTAGAACCTATACAACAGCCGATATTTTGTTTCGGGTTCTTTTACACAATGGTTATGATGTTAAATACATCATGAATATTACTGATGTTGGACATTTGACTGGAGATAATCTGGGGGATGCAGATACGGGAGAAGACAGGATGGAAAAATCAGCAAAAAAAGAAGGAAAAAGTGCCTGGGATGTTGCTGAGTTTTATACACAGACGTTTATAAAAGATTTTGAGCGATTAAACTTGAAAAAGCCGCTGCTTTTTGCAAAGGCAACAGATCATATCAAAGAACAAATTGATTTAATAGAACGATTGGAACAAAAAGCATTCACCTATAGAACTTCAGATGGTATTTACTTTGATACCGCTAAGTTTCCTGAGTACGGAAAACTATCAAATCTGGATCAAATAAAAGAGGGAGCACGGGTTGAACCAAATCCAGAAAAGAAAAGTCCAAAGGACTTTGCACTCTGGAAATTCTCGCCAAAAGGAGAAACACGGCAAATGGAATGGGAGAGTCCCTGGGGTATTGGATTTCCCGGATGGCATATAGAATGTAGTGCGATGAGTATGAAATATTTGGGAGAATCGTTTGATATTCATGTGGGTGGAATTGATCTTGCGTCAACGCATCATCCAAACGAAACTGCCCAATCCGAAGCTGCGACAGGGAAACAATTTGTTGCTTACTGGGTACATGGTGCATTTATTCTCATTGATGGAAAGCGTATGAGTAAAAGCTTGGGTAACAACTACACGGTTCAGGACATTGTGGATAGAGGACATGATTTGCTTGCTTTGCGATATCTCTACTTACAAACTCACTATCGGCAGGAAATGAATTTTACTTGGGAGGCATTGCAGTCGGCACAACAAGCCTTATATAGACTCTATAAAGATGTCGCTACGTTTGAAGAGCCGAAAGTAGGCTGCGCAGAGTATGAAAAACGATTTGAAGATGCCTTAAGTGATGATCTTAATACCCCACAGGCTCTTTCTATTATGTGGGAGATGCTTAAATCTGACTATCCAACAAGTGCAAAAGCCAGAACCATATATAAAATGGATGCTATATTGGGTTTGGATTTACAAAACAGCAGGACAAAGATTAAAGAAGAAATAGTAGTTATTCCTGATGATATAAAGATTTTAATGGAGGAAAGAAATGCGCTCCGGAAAGAAAAAAGATACGAAGAGGCAGATAAAGTTAGAGAGCAAATAGAAGCGAAAGGATACGAGGTTGTGGATCAAAATGACACAACGATACTTCTTAAAGCCTCATAATTCTACAAGTGCGTACGGTTTTTCAGGATTCAGTTCTTTAAGTAGAGGATAGGAGACGTTGTAAACCGGGATTCCTTTTTCTGTCGTTCCGCTGCCGGTGCCAAAATGTGAATGTCCATGAAAAACACAACGGACATTATATCGGTCGATTACCTCCTCAAGTCTTGTAGAGCCGAGGAACGGATACAGCTCTTCAAGTTCACCATGTAACGTTTGGCGAATAGGTGAGAAGTGGAGCATAACAATAATAGGTAAATCATGGTGAGGTTGTAACCGGTTGAGACCGATCTCCAGATGTTGTATTTCATATGTTAACGCATCATAATAAGCTTTTTGTTCTTTCTCTCCAAATCTCTCCCACATAGCTGGTTTGAAGCCTCCACCGAAACCTTTGACTCCGGTGATGCCAATTTTTCGGGACCCTTTCTCAAAGATATATTCTGATCCCTGAAGGAAGGTAACATCGCTTTTTGTCAGTATTTCTACAAGTTCTTCGTTTTTATCACTTTCATAATCATGATTTCCTAAAATAGCGACGACTGGAATTTTGCAGTGTAAAAGTTCTTTTGTAAGGACTTCCGCCTCCTTTGGTTGACCGTAGTCTGTAAGATCACCACAAAGCAGAAGGAGATCAGCCTCATTGGAAATTTGAGTGAACAAATCCTGATACATGCCTCCTGAATTTTCATGGCAGTGAATATCCGAAACAGCAGCAATATGAATTTTTTCCTCTTTTTTTGACATGTTAGTCCAATGTTTTAATCGGCATAAAACCCCATTTTTCTACCCCTGCAGCATAATCTTCAGGCGAGAAGAGAAGGCCGCGGGTAATGCGAGTTGTGGTCGGTTCATGCGAGAGACGCTCAACAGCTTTTTGGGCAATGTGTTCAATGACCCAGTTTGGGATCACTTTGCGCTCGGAAGGATATACAAAAAGAAAACTTATAAGATGTCCGGCAAGCACTTCCCAATGCGGATCCATTTTCTGAATTAACAATTTCCAGTCAAGAGTTTTTCCCTGCTTAAGGATTAAATGGATAACATCCGGTCCGTCAAATCTATGCCGTCCCTGAATATAAGCTTTTGACCTGATAAGTTCCTCAGGCGGAACAAGTTTAACCTTAAGCCCTAACACTTCTGCGTCGTGAGCATTGTCAAGCCATGTTGCATCGACTTTATGAAGACCGTTGCGCTCGGCATAAAGAATATCAGTAAAAAAATCGTCTTTATAGACTTTTGCTAACCAATCCAGTTCAAGTTCATGAAGTTTTGTTTCATATCCGGCCGCATGCAGCGTCTGTAGGATTCGGGGGTAATCTTCCTGTGTTGTAACTATGTCTATATCTTTTGTATCTCTTTGGATATCTGTATAGACGGTGAACGCATATGTTCCACTGACCATAAATGGAAGTTTTTTTTGCAGCAAAAACCTTAACAATTCTTTATAAAATGCTTCAGCTTTGTCTTTGGTTTTACCGGTTTTTGGTTTTTCATGTGGGGACATTCCACAGTAACTATATGAAGTGTAGATAAGAAAGCAATAAGCTCTGAGTAAGAGATGTGCAAGTTGTTCACATAAGTTGACAGTATACGTGTTGTTAAGTATAGTAAAGAGGTAATAATTTTTTATCGGTATGTTTTCTGCTCATCCGAAAGCCGTACTATATTTGCACTCAAAATCTTTGGAGTTTTATAGCGCTAAAGAAGAAACAAAAGAGCTTCTTGAATTTCCACAGACACTCGTTAAAAAACAAAATATCCTCGACTGGCAAAAATTTGAGCTTCTTATTGAAGAATTTTTAGCCAGAAATAGCCTAAAAAAGCAAAAGGCGATTATGGTACTTGGACAAGATATTCTTTTTGAAAAATCCCTTCCTGTTTCTTCAGGGGAAAAAGGTGAAGAAGAGAAAGAGAAATTTATAAAAGCCACGGGTATAGAACCGTCAGACATGGTTATAAAAAAGCTGGAAGATGAAGAAAAAATTTATTTTGTCGCGACTCAAAAAGACTTTTTCCAATCAGTAAAGTATACTCTTGAGAAATTCGGGTGGAAAATTGATCAAGCTATTCCAACAACACTTTTTGAAGGTATTGAAAAAGACCGTTCGTTGACTTTTGATGAAGTAAAACAAATACTAGCAAACTCATCGTCGCTTACCATAGGTAATTTCCTTTCTGACGGTGAAGAAGTCCGTTCACGGGCCGAAGCAGTCAGAACAAAAAAAGGACCTTTTACCAAACAAAATGTTTTCTTTCTTTTAGGATTAACTGTATTTTTCTCTTTATTGTTTTTTGTCATCCTGACTTTAAATATAGGGAATATTACCCGCCTGCCGATGTTTGGATCATTTGTTTCCCAACCGACTCCGTCACCCACGCCTACTCCGTCACCCACGCCTACTCCGCAAGTAGTGAGCAAAGCCGAACTGCGGGTAAATGTGCTTAACGGGACAGGTAAAGCAGGGCAGGCTGGTAGAGCAAAGGGTATCTTTACGAATCTTGATTTTACAAATGTAGATACTGGTAATGCAAAGAATTTAGACGAAGAAAACACATCGGTAGTAATATCACAAAGGGTGAGTCCTGATACACAAAAAGAGGTGGTTGCCGCATTGGAAGAAATATTTACGTCAGTGAAAGTAAAACAAGGTGAGACAGGTAGTTTTGATATTGTCGTAACAACTGGTGAAGAAAAATAGCCTCTTGAAAAGTGTACGTAATTTTTCGATAATCACTTCATATGACTGAACTTGAAGAGCTTCGCAGTGAAATAGAAGCTATTAAGAAAAGAAACAAACGAGTTGAAGCTGATAAAGCATGGGAAACAAGTACAACTCGAAACATATTTATAGCGGTTTCTTCATTTATTATTATTTATGTTGTTATGAGACTTGTAAATGCAGATAATCCTTTTTTCAATGCATTGGTGGGTGCTTTGACGTATCTTCTCTCAACGTTTTCATACGGTATTCTGAAAGCGTGGTGGCTTAAAAAACGACAACTTTAGCGTCTATCTCCCTTGGCACGCAAATCCTTTTTCGTAGGAGTATATAGAAATTCGACAGTAGGAAAAGGAAGGAAGTCATCTCCGTCTAGCCGTGCTTTCTGCAGCATTTGTTCAAGTTGATGCTGGTGGGGAGCTGCGGCAATTTTCGCAGGGTCATATGTATCAGGTCTTGTAGCGTCTTGACCGTATGCCCTTCTTATAGCTCTTATAAACGTTTTTCCTTCTGCAGTAGGTTTTTCAGAAGGATGTTCAAGGAAGCGTGGCATAGTGTGAGTCTATAGAAAAGAAAAGCTTTTCGCAAGAGTTTATTTAACGGGTGTATAATTATAAATGATGCCGAAAAAATTTGTTCTCTTTATTCTGATTATCGCACTTACCGTCATATCCGTTATGTTTTTTTATTACTTTCAGAAAAGATCTCCATTGTTATCCCCGGTTGCTGATGACATTAAGAAAATTATCCAAAAGCCGCTTGATAAATATACGTTCGGTCTTTTAAGGAAAAAAGTTTTTACTCCGACTCCTATAAAGATAGAAAAAACACTTTCTGAAACGTCTCAAACCCAAACTTGGATTTGTAGATCCAAAAGAGTACAGAAGCGGTATAGGTACACAGCATACTGCGGTTGAATTGGCAAAAGCAGGTTTTATTACACTTGCACCCGATTTTCTAGGGTACGGGCAGTCCGATAAGCCCTCACAACTTTCTATAGAAGAACGATTTCAGACATATACAACCGCATTGCAATTGCTTTCATCGTTGTCCACTCTTAATACAGCTTTGGAGAAAGAAAATCAGGTAACAGTAAGAGGAAATACATCCGTTGGGATTTGGGGTCATAGTAACGGGGGGCAGATAGCGCTTTCGGTTTTGGAAATTAGCGGGAGGTCTTATCCGACAGTACTCTGGGCACCTGTCTCGAAAATGTTCCCATATTCCATTTTATACTACACGGATGAATTTGATGATCATGGGAAATTACTTCGTAAGGTATTGGCAGAATTTGAAAAAGAGTATGATGTAGAGAAATATTCACCTACAAACTACTTTGACTGGATTATCGCTCCCATACAGCTGCACCAGGGGGTCTTGGATGAATCAGTGCCAATGATTTGGTCTGACCAGTTAGCAGAGATTCTGAAGAAAAAGGGAAAGGATGTTGAGTATTTTACCTACCCCCAAGAAAATCACAACTTTACCAATGGCACTTGGCCATTGGCACTTTCACGAAGCATTGCTTTTTATACCACACAGTTTGCTAAGTGAGTGGTAAGATAAAAATATGAAAAAAATTATTTGTTTCATAACAGTTTTCGTCTTTTTATTTTTTCCCCTCGTAGCTTTTGCTGAAGAAGGGTGGCAAATAGATAATTATCGATCAGATATTGCAA
Source organism: Candidatus Levyibacteriota bacterium (assembly GCA_016182205.1). Classification (GTDB taxonomy): domain Bacteria; phylum Patescibacteriota; class Microgenomatia; order Levybacterales; family UBA12049; genus JACOXW01. Next base: position 25,606 of record JACOXW010000003.1, on the reverse strand, counting down.
TTCAAGATTCAGGAATTGTGACTGTAAAAGAAACAATTGCGGTTGATTTTCAAAATCTTGAAAAACATGGAATTTACAGAACTATTCCGTATGTTTATCAACAAAAGGATGGAAGTAAATACTACACAGAAGTTTTATTTGATTCCATCTTGCAAGACAGTAACAAAGCTAAATATTCCGTCTCAGACACCGGGTTTAATTATCAGGTGAAAATTGGTGATGCTGACCGCACAATTTCCGGTAAGCACACATATGTAATCAGTTACTTGCTGAAAGGTATTTTGCGCGGTTTTGGAGATCATGATGAATTGTACTGGAATGTGACCGGAAATGATTGGGGAGTGCCAATTATTGACACTTCTGTAGCCGTAACGCTTCCTAAGGAAGGACTACTTTCGGTTTATTGCTATAAAGGATTGGAAGGATCTAAAGATACATGTAGTAGTGAGAAAAAACAAAATCAAGCGACCTTTAGTACATCTGGAGAATTAGGTCCGAACGAAAACATGTCAGTTGCAGTTTTGTATAAAAAAGGCATGGTGCCACTTTTGTCAGTGCCTCGGCCGAAATCGTTTGCAGAAAAATTATTTACACCACTTCCAATAACGATATTTTGTTTGATAGGACTTGGGTCGTTTATTTATTTATTCTCAATGTGGCGGAAAAAGGGGAGAGATGAAGGGAATATTTCATCAACTTTGGTTGTCGAATATACATCTCCGGAAAAGCTGCGGCCTGCTGAAGTCGGAGTACTTATGGATGAAAAGGCAGACACATTGGATGTAACTGCAACTATCATCGATTTGACTGGTAGACGTTATATGACCATTACGGAAATTGCTAAAAAATGGGTTTTCGGCAAAACTGATTACAAGCTAGAGCGCTTAAATAAAAAAACGTCAGATCTTTTGCCCTATGAGTTTTTGCTTTTGGATAAACTATTTGAAGATGGAAATACTGTCATTGTCTCAACACTTAAGAACAAATTTTATCAGGATTTGGCTGAGGTGAAAAAAGCGTTATATAAAGACGTTGTCGATAAAAAGTTATTTGTTAGTAATCCTGACAGCATTAGAACGAAATATATCATATTTGGTGTCATTCTGATTATTTTTTCGGTTATTGTTGTTTCTGTTTCGGCAGCAAGTGAACTTGCAATTCCTACAGCAGTCGGTGGAGGTTTTGTAGTCTTTGGCATTTGGCTGGTAATTTTTTCCGGTGCTATGCCCAAGAAAACTGCGTATGGCCATGAGCTCTATCAACGGATAAAAGGGTACCGCCTTTTTATATCAGAGGCTGAGAAATACCGACAGAGATTTTTTGAAAAGAAGCATTTATTCAATGAAGTGATGCCGTATGCAATTGTATTTGGCTTAACTAAAAAATTTGCTGATGCCATGAAAGAAATTGGTCTAAAAAATCCAGAGGTTGTTGGATATTATGGAGCGCATCCTTTTAATTCAACTGTTTTTGCATCCAGTGTAAATGATTTCTCAAGCTCTATGTCCTCAGCAATTTCCAAAGCGCCTTCATCAAGTGGCAGTAGCGGATCCAGTGGCGGTGGTTTCGGCGGCGGAGGGGGAGGAAGTTGGTAAGTTGTTCTTGACAAGAAGACTACACAGCAGTATATAGTTAGATATGGCAAAGACGGGCCAAATGAATTTATCTTCACTCGAGAAAGCGCTTTTGGGCATCCCATTTTTGGGCGGGGTTTTCTTCGGACTTTTTCCACTCTTAGCGCCTGCACTTTTTGCAAGCGTCTTTGGATTTTCGGGAAACGATGAGTATATCTACAGGCTTGCAGGCGCTGCGACATTTGGGTACGCAGTTGTACTGTTTGACGCAATCTCAGGACAAGCGACTTGGAATCAGATGAAATATTTCGTTTTGGCAACGTTTGTGTTCAACACTCTTTCAATCTATGCTTGCCTTAGAGCCATTTTAACACCGGGGGAAGCAGTGCCTGTAGTTTATGCAATTTTTGTCACATCAATTTTGATTCTTCTTATTACTGGAAGTTTACTTAAAAAATACGGTTTGAATATCTCTGGCAATAAAGATATTCCAGGATGGCTTCCTGTAATTCTTATCCTGGCAAGTATTTCGGCAGGACTTTTCGGAATTTTACCACTTTTTCCAAAACTTTTTGCATCAGTGTTCAATTATCTAGGTACTGATGCATTTATTTACCGGCAGGCGGGAGCTGCATGTTTTGGCTACGCGGTTATGGGAATATACGAACTTCGCTCAAAAAATTATGATGAAATAAAATTGCCACTTCTGATGGGTGCAGTTTTCAATGGGCTAGGACTTATCGCTAGTATCATTGAGATTTCTACAGGAAGAATCACACCACTTGTTCTTATCGTAACCGCGGCAACATTGGTTTTTACCCCTGGATTATTCTGGGCATATAGACAAAAGTGACTAACGTAAATCAATACAGTTAATGGGTGCTGAGTCATTATAGGACTTGATATTCTGGAGAGTAGTATTGAGAATATTCATAAGCGCTTCTTTACTATTGAAAGCATTGTGTGGAGTAATAACCACATTTGGATGATTTAAAAGAACATGGTTTAGAAGAAGTGTTTTAAAGTCAAACCCCGACTTATTTTGGCTTAGTATTTCTGCCTCTTCCATCATTTCATTTTCCTCTTCCAATACATCAAGTCCTACACCGGACAAGATACCATTATGAAGCCCTTCAATAATTGCCTGAGTTTCGATAAGTCCGCCGCGTGCCGTGTTGATAAGAAAACAGCCCTTTTTACACTGCACGATATTTTCGCAGTTGATCAGATGATGCGTTTTTTGAGAATAGGGAACGTGTAGTGTGATGACATCTGAAGTAGAAAGAAGCGTCGGAAGATCTACATAGGAAAATCCGTGTTCTTTTGCCAGTTCTTCTTTTTGATGTGCGGTAAATACCTGTATTTTCATTCCGAAACCTTTTGCTATATGCAAGACATTTAGACCGATTTTCCCAAGACCGACGATTCCGATTGTTTTTCCAAAAAGATCTATACCTGTAAGGTTTTCGTGATTGAACTCGAGCCGGCGCAGTTGTTCTATAGCTTTGTCGATCTTTCTGGTCAGGGAAAGAATAAGAGCAAATGTATGTTCTGCAACTGTATGAGAGCCATATTCAGGAACGTTACAGATAGATATCCCGTTTTCTTTACAGTATGCGACATCAATATGATCATAACCAGTTGAACGTGTTGCAATCATCTTAAGCGAGGTAAGTTTTTGTAAGACATTTGCAGATAAAGTAGAGTAAATAAATGTTGAGAGAATAGTTATATCATGAAATTGGTCTGCGTTTTCTTCAGTTATTTTTTCAATTGTTATCCCGGCTTCCGGGAATTCTTTAAGAAGCGTTTCTTTCTCCCAATTTTGCACTTCGGCAAACAGTATCTTCATACCTTAGTATACTAACAAAAATTTCACCTAAGTTCTAGCAGTGATTTCTAAAGCTTCTTAGGAAGAACGCGTAAATTATGATGGGGTGGGAGTGTTGGTTGGCGAAGGAGTATTTGTAGGGCTTGGGGTCGGCGTGTTGGTGGATGTAGGCGTAGGAGTATTCGTGGGTGCTATAGGAACTGGTGTATTTGTCGGTGTAGGAGTAAATGTAGGAGTGGCGGTAGGTGGTTGATTACAGACAAAAGATAGAGTAGATGACATGGGGGAGAACGTATTGCAACTTGCACACGTGGAATATGCGTATTGTGCATAGTAGGTAAGCCCCTGTGTAAAGATATATCCTGTAACGTATGTTTGTGTTTGATTTGGTGTTGAAGGAGTAGTTTGGTAGTTAACAAAATTGTTGCTTCCTGGGTTACTTCCAATCGTTAGAAGATATTGCTGCGCATTTTGAATAGAGCTTGTATTATTATAATTTACGGTGACCTGCCACAAATTGGCTGACGAACTATAACTGTTACAGTTAACAGAAATGCTGTTTTGTGAAGGTGGTGAAGGGGGAGCCTGCGCATTAATAGTTAGAACTTCGCTGCTTGCCGGAGCAGAGACTGTAAGTATTTGTGATTGTGAGATAGGAGAGCCGTTGGACCAGAGATATGCTTGGATGTCGTATGATGCGCCTGATGCCGCAGCGGTGTAGCTCCATGTAGCCTGGTCGACTGCTGAAATGTTGTTTACTACTTGAGAAAATTGTTGGGTTCCTGTTTGTCTAATCCCAAGTGTAATATAGCTATTTGCGGGGACAGAACCGTTAAGATTAATCACTCCAGAAATAGTTACTGTCGAAGGAGAAGGAGGAGTGGAAGTCGAATTAATTGTTAAGATTTCATTTGTGGCTGGAGCAGTCATATCTATTACTTGGGATGTGGCGTTGGCGGCACCATTGACAAACAGCGTTCCCTGTACTTCGTACTGGGCATTCTGTAATGCATTTGTCCAGCTCCATGTTGTTTGATCAATAGCTGTGATACCGGTTGCTACAGTGGTGAAAGCGGTGTTTCCTACCTGGCGGGCAGCGATCGTAATCGTACTCCCAGGAGGAATATAGCCGTTCAAGTCAATTGTTCCTGAGAGTGAAGAGGGAATATTTTGTGTATTTGTCGGGGTCGTTGTTGGTGCATTTTGTGAAACATTTATTCTGAGTGTCTCGGTATCTGCAGGGGCAACAATAATTTTTGTTTTTGACTTTGCAATGGAAGTTCCGTTCTGTTCCAGCACTGCTTGGAGTTCATATGCGACATTTTTTTCCGCCTGGTTCCATGTCCACACTGCGCCATCAACCGGAGTAATATCAACAACGACCTGTGTGAACGTATCTGTTCCTACTTGACGCGCAAGTATCATAATACTGCTGTCTGCCGGAGCGACACCATTCAGATCTATTATGCCTGAAATAGATATTCCATAGGAGTGTCCATAGATACGTGTATTACTTAACTGGTTTTTCGAAGCAAAATAATGAGTTGCTGAAATGATAGCAATTGTATAAAGCAGAATCGCAGAGCCCGCGATAAAGAGAAAGAGCAGTGGTTTTGACATTGACTTATTGACTTGAGGTTCAAAGCTGGACATTGTATTTAGTATCGCAAGTATAAAAATCATTTGTCAATGACGAAAGACGACCCTGCTTGACATGAATACCCAAAATGCATATTCACTCTGCGATGATTTGAAAAAAGTCCAGAAAAAATCAGTAAGTACTTTTATCCAGACAGGTTTTTTTGGGGGGGGACACCTTTTTTTGAGCCCTTTAAATTTTTTGAAGAACGGTGAGTTTCAAGCTTTCACCGTCATATGCAAACTGCAATACCACAGGCTTATCATAGTTATTCGTCACGTATAAATTTTGGTTTGCGTTAATAGCTTTTTCTCCCGGTGAATGGTAGATTGAAACACCATATTCTTTGGGAATTTGCGCTACATTTGCAAAATTATGATTGGTAGGTGCCACAGCTGACAGTTTTGCATCTTTTGCTGCCCAATAAATGAGCGATGCTAAATGGCATACACCATCACCGACTAAATATCCGTCAGACTTAAATCCTTCATCATATGAAAAATGAGCATTGGTCGTTTTTTTTACTTTACCCATATATTGAGGAAGTACATCTTCATGATAGGCGAATACCTCTTGAGGTTGTAGGGTGATTTCAACAGTTTTTGGTTTACTTACCATTGACCAGTCAATGTTTTTACCTTTTTTGATACTTTGGTTTAGATATGCGATATTTAGAAGAATATTGTCTTTGAACACATTATTTACCCAGGGGTTTGGTTGCCTCTTATCAAGCGATATCTCATGCACAGAAAGCACGCGCTGCGTAGGCTTGGATGGGCGAGTATGCATCAAGACAGTACCAAGCACGAGCGCCACGATAAGGATAAAGGAAAAGATGTGGGGTTTTTTATCCATGAGGAGAAAGTATATCATACTATAAGCCTATTGTCAAGTGTTCTCGTAGCTAAAATTGCCTCTTTACAACTGCCAAAAAAACTACGTAAGATGGATATATGAAGAAGAAAAATAGAAAAAAATCGTCTGCAGTAAGTATCTACTATCTCATGCGTAAGGAAGTGATAGCGTCTCTCTTTTTTGCATTCATAGGATCAATAGGCTTGTTTGTCTATCTGTCAAATACGCTTCCGCTTACCCGTCCATGCGCTAATACAATTAGTTGCATAGAGGACTTAAACGGTGAATATGAAAAAAATGCTGCGGTCGGGGAATTCATGGGAAAGCAAATTTCAGTCCCTCGGTACATGGCGATGATCGATCCGCTTCCTTCGGTATTGGGCGACACGACAGCAACTAAAAAAATATATGTGGATTTAACAAATCAGAAATTGTATGCACGGGAAGGAAATACTATCGTATACGAATTTCCCGTTTCTACAGGAAAATGGTACCCGACACCAACAGGAGTATTTACTATTTGGGCAAAACTTCGCTATACGAAAATGGAAGGCGGAAATAAAGCAACAAATACATATTATTATTTGCCCAATGTGCCGAATACTATGTTTTTCTATAATAATGACATTGTAAAATCACGCGGATTTGGTATACATGGTGCATATTGGCATAACAACTTTGGTCATCCGATGAGTCATGGATGTATCAATATGGCTATAGAAGATTCTGGTAAATTATTTGCTTGGGCTGCTCCCGCTCTTACGACTTCTTCAGGGTACGCAACAACCGACAATCCTGGAACAGAGGTAATCATTTATGGAACTACGCCTGCCGAGTAGCATGTAATTCGTTGATCTTCTCGTCTTGCGGTGAAAGTATTATTAATTTCCGCACAGAACGTATTGTAGCAGGACTTATTCTTATGCTATTTCTTGACAAAAAAGAAAAAACTTTACTATGCTGTATATAGATAAAAAGGAGGTGATATAAATGGCAAAGAGATCAAAAACAACAAATAGTATCGTATGGGTTGTAGTAATTGCACTTGTTGTAGGTTTTGGTGCCGGATATTTAATGGCGAGAGCTAAATACACGGCAAAAATTGGCGTTATCAGTGTTCTCTTGTCTAAGAAAGATGATGAAGTGAAGGCTTTGAAAGCCAAAATGAATAAAGTAATGATGCAAAACGGAAGAATGATGATTATGACTGATGGGGAAGTATCAAGACTAAACGAAGACTTAACACTTTCAGACGGCACAAAAATGATGAGGAATGGAGAATACCAAAAGCCGAATCAACCGATGATGAGAATGCAAAACGGTGAAGCAATGGATATGGACGGAAACATGATGGATATTTCGGCGCAGTAGTAATTTACTCTGTCTTTTTAATGTTTTCTTGTATCAGTGTTTCTATTTCTTTCAGTGAAGACGGATTGTAGATTGAGACGGGAATAATTTTTCTTTTTGTTTTGGCAAGCGTTTTTTTGTGGTCAGTGAGTGTATCCGTGTCGATAAGATCGGTTTTTGTGAGAAGGATTACTTCAGGTTTGGTTTCCAGATCATGCCCGTAAACCTCAAATTCTTTCCGTATTATTTGATATGCAACAAATGCGTTTTCGCAGGTTGCATCGATACAGTGGAGAAGCAATCGTGTTTTCTCAATATGGCGAAGAAATTGAAACCCCAGACCTTTTCCTTTTGAAGCGCCTTCAATAATACCCGGAATATCAGCGAGAACAAGATTGTATAATACTCCCAGATTAGGTTGCGTTGTGGTAAATGGATAGTTGCCAATTTTTGGCCTCGCATTTGTAAGGGCATCAAGCAAACTGCTTTTTCCCGCATTTGGTAATCCTATAAGACCGATTTGGGCAATAAGACGAAGTTCCAGATGTATTTTCTTAATTTCACCTTTTCCTCCCTTTTCAGCGTATCGGGGTGTTTGATTGGTAGCGGTTTTAAATTCATTATTACCTTTTCCTCCTGATCCGCCTTTTGCTATAAGAATCTTTGTAGCTGCATCGTTAAGTTCATACTCCGCAGCTGTACTCTTATCGGTTATTCGTGTTCCAAGAGGGAGATATACCGTCAGATCTTTTCCGTTTCTGCCGTAGAGGTTTTTCTTTTTTCCAGAAATTCCGCTTTCAGCTTTCGCAAGCTTTTTATAGCTGAACTGCGAAAGATCGGAAATGTTTATAGAAGCCTGCAAATATATATCCCCGCCGTTTCCGCCGTTTCCGCCGTCCGGTCCGCCTTTGGCAGTCTGCGCGTTACGTTTGAAAGATACCGCACCGTCTCCTCCGTCACCGGCTTTTACAGTAATTATAACGTCATCAATTAACATAAGATGCATTGTATCACGTGCTACAGCAGTTTGGGGTTAAGACGGATAATTTTATCGTCGTTTGGCCCCGGAATTCCTCTCCCATCACGATTATTCGTCAGAATGTATAAAAGATTGTCGGGTCCTACCGTAACACTTCTTATTCGTCCTAGTTCGTCTTTTAAGAACATTTTTAGTGAATTTGTTTTCGGATCCAATCGATACAGAGCATTACCCTTAAGACCTGCAAAATAAAAAAAGCCCTCAAGATAGCTCGTCCCGGACGGTGCCCATGTGTCATTTCCGCTTTGGATAACAGGGGATGTCATGTCTTGTTGTTTTTCATCTCCCTGGATTATCGGCCATCCGTAATTATGGCCCGCTTCTATTTTATTTACCTCATCATGTGCGCTTTGTCCGTGTTCGGTTTCCCACAGATTTCCCTGGTTATCCCACGCCAAGCCTTGCGGATTTCGGTGCCCATAGGAATAAGTATAGTTATTAAACGGATTATCAGGTCCGACTTTCCCGTCAGCGGTCATTCGTAGGATTTTTCCTGCTAACGCGTTTTTATTTTGAGAGAGTGAGGGTTGGCGGGCATCACCAGTGGTAACATACAACAAGCCGTCGGGTCCGAATTTGATCCGGCCACCGTTATGGAAAATAGCCCCTGGAATACTATCCACTAGTGTTTTGGGATTTGTTAATGAATCTTTTTCAAATGTATATCGGACGATTTTATTTAGAGTATTCTCGCCGTTTTGACTGTATGTATAGTAAACGTAAACAAAATGATTTTTTTTAAATTCAGGGTGCAGAGTAATTCCCAGCAATCCGCCTTCGCCAAAGTGTTTTACCTCAGAGATGGTTGCAACCGGATGAGAGGAAAGAACACCGTTTTTACTAAGAAGACGGATTCTTCCCGGGCGTTCTGTAATCAAAGCGCTTTTGTCTGGCAGAAATACTATTTCCCATGGTATTTCTAAGTTTTCTGAAATTACAGCCAATCGGGGAATGTCACCCGTGGGGGTTTGCGAGGCTGGCTTTGGTGAAATCGGAGAGAAAAGCTGTATTCGTTTTGTAATGTTTCCAAGCCACGCATTGCCTAAAAGAACGATAACGAGAAAAGCCAAAACACTAATAAAAATCCACCGCATAACTTTTCTGATTTATATAGTAGTTTAAATAAGGGGTATAGGGAAGTCAAGGTGTATAATTATAATATGACTTCTGAAAAACATCTTTTTTTTGTAGTTCATAAACATAGAGCGACTCGTTTGCACTATGACTTCCGGCTTGAAATCGGCGGAATAATGCCTTCGTGGGCTATTCCCAAAGGTCCGACGCTTGACCCTAAAATGAAACGTCTGGCGATGAAGGTTTCTGATCACACGTTTTCATACCGGGAATTTGAAGGGATATTGCCTGAAGGGAGTTATGGTGCCGGGGCGGTCATGATTTGGGACGAGGGATACTATCTGCCTGAGGTCGAAGAAGCAAAAGGCATAAGAAGAGTTATAAAAGAAAGAAAAGAAGGCGAGAAAGTAATGGAAGAAGGGTTAAAAAAAGGAGAAATAAAATTTCAACTTTTTGGGAAAAAACTGCATGGATCATTTGCTCTTGTCAAAACAAGAGGCTTTGCAGGAAAAAATGCCTGGCTTCTGATAAAACACAACGACGAATTTATAAAAGAGGGATATGACGCGAATAACTATGACACATCTGCCAAGTCGGGAAAAGCGATGATAGAAATTAGGTGAGTAAGTTTTTCGATAGATGTTGAATATATTTGCTATGCTTAGTATGTATGAAAGACGAAAATTGGAAAGAAAAACTAGCGCCCGAGCAGTATCACGTGCTTAGGGAAAAGGGGACAGAAGCTCCCTTTTCCGGGAAATTTTATCAGCACTTTGAAGACGGTATGTATCACTGCGGCGCCTGCGGACAAATACTTTTTTCATCAGAGACGAAGTTTGACAGCGACTGCGGATGGCCTTCATTTGACAGCAGCATCAAAGGAAATATCATTTTGCAGGAGGATACCAGCCACGGTATGGAAAGAACTGAAGTACTATGCAGTAACTGCAAATCTCATTTAGGGCATCTTTTTGACGATGGTCCTACTAAAACAGGATTACGGTATTGCATCAACTCACTTGCACTAGATTTTACCCCTAAAAAATAATCCTTATTTAAGCGACTTTTTGTCTGAGGACACGCTCCATATCCTGCATTTTCTTTAATGTGTCCAGTCTTTCTTGGCCGTCTGAATGGGAGTAGTTGTTTAGGATGACCAACGCGATACCTGATGATTTGTCATACTGGGGATACCGAAGTTCTCGTTGCCATTCTATAAAAGCTGCACCTCGCAAAATTTCCTCCCAGTCATTTGTCCTGGCTCCTGTTCTTTTCGACAGTCTTTGAGGTAATGCATCGAGGAATTCATATCCATTCGGTGCGTCTATAATTGCGGCCTGTTGATAGTGCATTGGAGCAAGTTGCATAGCCCCGACATACCCGCTGGCATCAGCAGCAGGATTTGCTGAAGCATCAGTTTCAACCTCGTGGATAATCCAAAGCAGTTGTCTTGGGACGCCATATTTTTTTTCTGCAGCTATATACATAGGATCATACATTTTGAGATCCTCCATTCGTTTTTCATATGCTACTATTTTCAATTCACTGAAAGGATCTAAGGCAGGATCACCAAAAGATTTTTTGTCCTGTTTGTATAATGGTTTGATTTTATAGAGAAACTTTTCAAGCTTACTGGATGGTGTAACTTCGGCGTATCGATGAGTCGGTAAAAAAAGAGCTGCTGCACCGGCCAGTAATTCTTTTCTTGTAAATTTTAGATCCTCCTTCATGGTGTTTGGGAAAGTAGCTGACGTATAGATATGATTGAATCTTTTGCAGTCTGACTTTCCATAAGCTTTGTCCTGATATCAGAAGCATTCGGCATACCACTGGTATATACTTTGAAGAACTTTTTCATTAGATCATAAGGCTTGATTCCATGCCATCTTTTATCAAAAAGTTCAAGATGTCTGATAAGCGTTTCTAATTTTTCTTCCGTGGTAATATCCTCAAATTTCCTTTTTCTGTTGAAAATCCAAAGGTTTTTAAACATTCCTCTCCCTATCATGACACCGTCAACGCCGTATTTACTGTGTGCACTCAATGCATCTTCCCCTGATCTAATATCTCCATTGCCAATAATTTGTGTCTTTGGGCTGATCCGGTTTTTGAGTTGAACAATTTCCTTAGCATATTCCCAATGAGCTGGGACTTTTGACATTTCTTTTACCGTTCTTAAATGAACAGTTATCGCTGCGGGATGTAATTCCAATAGAAATCCTATCCATCTTTCGACTTCAACTGTTCGGTACCCGATTCTTGTTTTAATACTTACCGGAAAGTTCTTACCGGCAGCCTCAAAAGTAGCAAGAATGATTTCTTTTGCAAGTTGAGAGTTGTTGATAAGTCCCGAACAGCAGCCACGAGCAACAATATGTCTGTCCGGACAACCCATATTTATATCAACTCCGTCAAAACCCAATTCTTTTATGAATAAAACACTTTCCTTATAATGATGAGGATTATTGCCCCAGATTTGTGCAACAATCGGACGTTGCTTTTGGGTATATTCAAAGCGACGAATCACCTTCTCACGGCCCTGGGATGTGATGCCGTCAGTTGAGGTAAATTCGGTAAAAAAAACGTCAGGCGCTCCGACATAACAAAGCATTTCCCTAAAAGTTACGTCGGTGACATTTTCCATAGGTGCTTGGGCCAGAAATGGTTTTGGAAGATTCCCCCAAAAATTTTTCATAGTCTTTATTGTAGCAGCTAACGATGAACCTGGCTACCAATTCAGCTAGCCATCATATATACTGTCAGTGTGAAAAAAATCGTTCTTGCGTCTGGTTCTCCTCGAAGAAAAAAATTACTTGAAGAAGCAGGTCTTCGGTTCGTTGTTGAGAAAAGTACATATGAGGAATATTTGGATACGACTATTCAGCCGGTAGAGCTTGCAAAAAAGTTATCCTACGAAAAAGCCCTAAATGTGGCAAAACGATTTACAAATGCGCTTATTATAGGCGCAGACACAGTTGTTGTTTTAGACAAAAAATTGCTAGGAAAACCAAAAGATGCCCAGGATGCAAAGCGTATGCTTTCTGAATTGAGTAACACCAGTCATACTGTTATTACCGGTTATACTATCATAGATACTGATTCCAACAGAGTAAGTACCAATTTCGAAGAAACCTTTGTACGCATGAAGCCGCTTTCGGAAAAACAAATAGAAGACTATATCGCAACCGGTGAACCGTTTGATAAAGCAGGAGGATATGGAATTCAAGATGGAGCAGGGCCGTTTATTGCGGAAATCAGAGGAGATTTCACCAATGTGGTAGGATTACCCGTAGAAAAAGTATTAAAAGAACTGGAGAAATTTGGTATTTGAGTTACCTGTTCACAATAATATATATGTCAGTTTCACATTTGAAATGGAGGTTGAAGGATGTTGGTTTTGGAATAAACCAAGAAAGAAGTCACTCAACCCCGACAAAGTCTATTTTTGGTAAATAAGATCTTACTTCAGCCCAAAATTTATCTGAAAGGTTTGTTGAGAATTTCCCGTATTTTCCTGACTCAGAATGACTACAAAGAATTCGTTCGTATCTTCGTATAATCTGCAGTACTTCTTGGCCTTTTTCATCAAATTCTTTTTTCCAAGCAGGCTTATTTTCAGCATAGTTATCATGGAGTATTTTAAATTCTTCAAAAAGAGTTTTATGACTTCCTATCATGTCACTAAAGCATTCTTTGTATTTACTCATAGCAATTATTGTATACCCGTCTGTTTTAAAATTGCAAATTCAAAATAGAGTGATATACTTTACAGAACACCACTTGCTTGGTATTCTATAGTAGTAAGATTGAGAGGAGGTGAGTATGAGAAATTTATATATTTCCGCTGTTATTATAGGACTTTTTGTTGTCGGGGGAGGATTTTTATTCATACGTGGGAATACCACACAAACTATGACACCAACGCCCACTCCTTCGCTAGGTTCCGAAAGTAATGGTTCTACGGCGGCTTCAGCAGATTCTGATAAAGTATCTGGTACGCAGTCTGCAGAAGCAGCAATGAGTAAAGGAGAAACGAAAACTTTTACGGTAACAGGACAAAACTTTTCATTCTCGCCCGGTGAAATAAGAGTAAAGAAAGGTGATACGGTTAAAATTACTTTTAAAAACGTCGGCGGTTTTCATAATTTTGTTTTGGACGAATTTAACGTTAAGACAGAACAAATTGGAAACGGGGAAAGCGCGGATGTTTCATTTGTTGCTGACAGAGAAGGAACGTTTGAATACTACTGCGGTGTAGGTAATCATAGACAAATGGGTATGGTAGGGAAATTGATTGTAGAGTAGAAATCCTTCTTATGACTTTCCTGCTACGAAATATCCGATTCTATATTTTGTTGTTTAGCGCAGTATTTGCCGAAGCGACATATTATTACGTTCATGCGCTCTATGGTCCTGGTTCTTCGGAAATCGAGCTTACACAGCGATATGGATTGATTTCAGTAACGTATTTGTATATTGCGCTATACATCGGTCCAGTAACCAGAATTTTTTTTGGTATTCCGTTCCGTTCGCAGATTCTAAAAGCGCGGCGAGCAATTGGTGTGTCTGCGTGTTTTTTTGCACTTATGCATGCGCGCTCAGGATTTTTTGATGAACTTGGTGGATTGGTGCCGTTTTTACAACTAAACACAACTTATCATATAGCAATCGCCTTGAGTACCGTTGCCCTTGTTATCCTGACACTTATGGCGTTAACATCTTTTGATGCAGTTATTCGGAAAATGACATTTCCTAAATGGAAACGACTACATCAATTGGTCTATCTGGCAGGAGTTTTTATCGTGCTGCATGCGACATTAATTGGAAGTCATATGAAACGTTTCGGGCCGGTATCTGTGCTTTTTTACGGGGCATTCATCATCCTTATTTTTTTGCACGGCTATATACATCTATCTCAAAAAATTAAAAAGTAATTCCTCTCCTTGACTATTTGTTTCTTTTCTCTCTACACTGTATGAAGGGAGGAGGTGATAGTAATGAAACTACTTCATGGTGCTACATATATTCTTGTTATTGCAGGTGCAGTTAACTGGGGTCTTATCGGGCTTCTAAACTACAATTTGGTAAATACATTGGTTGGCGGATGGCCTATGGTAGAGCAGGTTGTATATATTCTGGTTGGACTTTCAGCAGTATATGATGTTTTGATGCATCCTAAGATTTGCCGTCTCTGCGGAAAAGGCAAATAGTCAGCTCAAGTGACGGTTTGACAGGTAGCAATGTTTAACATTGTTATTTGTCGTTTTCTTACATATTCCACCCTATCCTCTTAAGTGTTTCTTATACCTATCCTGTAGTGTATAAATAAAGTTTATTGTGAAAGGGGGTGAGCGTAATGCCACGTGGTGATAATCTAACACATGAAGATAGAGTGAGAGGTGGTAGAAATTCACATCGGGGAAGAATGGCTGGAAAAAAAGGAGGTCAATCCAGTCGATCAACAAAAAAAAGTTCGTAACATAAAAAAGGCGGGAATCCTTCCTCCGGATGCTAGAGAAATAATATTTTTCTAGCAGTAGTTATACAACAATCAATATATTTACATAGATCATTGTCAGGCTTTTTGGTGACTTTGGTCAAAAGGAAAAAAAGACGGTTAATGTAAAGATATTTGTTCTTGTAACGCTTCAAAATTTCGTATCAGAATATAATGTTTTTCATAAGCTATAATTTTTCTTTTTTCAAGAATTTCTATTTGTCTACTGAGAGTTTCGCGTTGCAATCCTACCCAAGTAGCAAGATTTGCTTGGCTTAGAGGAAGCGATATCCGGTAACAAGTGGTTCCATTTACGCCTATTCCTTCACCATAGATTTTGGTTAGGTGAATAAGGAGTGAAACAACTTTCAGGTATGCATTTTTATATGTCTGATTTTCAATTTTTACAAGGAGCCCTGTGATGCCTCGGGAAAGTCTGGTGGTTAAGTCAAATAATACCTCAGGATTCTTTTTTAAAAAAGCTATAACATCAGTAACCGGTGCTCTATATCCTTCGACTGTTGTAAGAGCTTCAAATGAATATACATTCTGCGTATCGCTTAATGAAAGCATAATCGGAAAATAAGCTATGGGGCGGAATACATGAAACGTTATTTCTTCACCTGCGGCGGTGGTAAGGTACTGTCGAATATGGCCTTTTTTAAGGTAGTAGATTTGAGTAGCGGGAGTAAAAGCGGAAAGAAGGATTTTCCCTTTTGAATATCGAAACGCAGGATACGTCGAGAAAAAGGCTTCTTGTAATTTACTCACCTTAATATTCATATAAGATAAAGTTATGAAGTGTAGTATAGCAAATTTTACCTTCAGGTTCCTTGTGATTTTTGTCACTGCTAATTTTGCTGAATATGGTTAGACTTTATATATGAAGGAGAACAACATGATCGGATTTTTCATAGCATTATTTTTGGAGACGAAGCGGGGTATTCATATTCTTGTTGGACATTTTCAAAGAATATTTTTTGCTCCACTTTATTAAAGATATGAAGTATCGGATCACAACGAAAGGATTTCTTCTTACCGCCATAGAAAAGCAACATATTGAAAAAAAGATAGAAAAAATATCTAGACGTTTGACTTCGTTTGAGTCGTCCTTACCAATACTTGCCATATTTATAAAAAAACATGAAAAAAAACATCACTTTGGTGGATCAATGGTATTGACTCTTCCCAAAAAGCCGTTGGTTGTAAATTTCGGCGGCGCAGATATAGAAAGTACTATTCAAATCGCATTTGACTCGCTCATAAGAGCAGTTGAGGTATACAAGGGAAAGCATTTTTCTTCAAACAGTCTTTATTTTGATAAACGGTCTTTACGGCACTCTCTGTAACAAGGGGCGAAAAACTGTATTAAGAAGATGATAATAATTGACTGCAAGGTAAGGAAGCAGTAGCATACACGTATGCAGTCGGTAATAAAGTTACGAAAAGACCTTCACCATGTCGCAAATCCAAAGAAAGTAGCACTGCTGCAAAAGTTTTTCAAGACAAAAGAAGGAGAGTACGGCCATGGTGATATATTTATTGGCGTGACAGTGCCAAACTTGCGGTTGATTGCCAAAAAATATAGCGAACTAAACTTTTCAAACGTTGAGACATTGCTGATGTCTCCTATTCATGAGGAGCGTTTGCTGGGGCTTCTTATTCTTGTTCTTCAGTTTGAAAAAGGATCAAATGAAATCCGAAAGCGAATATACAACTTCTATCTCTCCCATACCGCGTATATAAATAACTGGGATTTAGTTGACTTATCAGCAGATAAAATAGTTGGAGGGTACTTATTGGAAAGATCCACAGGAATTCTAACAAAACTTGCCACATCTGATTCGTTATGGGACAGACGGATTGCCGTAATTGCAACATACCAGTTTATTAAGGAAAAGAAAGAGTACAAAGAGACTTTTCGCATAGCAAGAATATTGTTGCACGATGATCATGATTTAATCCACAAAGCTGTCGGTTGGATGCTTCGGGAAGTGGGCAAACGATGTTCACGGGAAATTTTGAGTAGCTTTCTTGTAAAACACTATAAAGCAATGCCGAGGACATGTCTTCGTTATGCCATAGAGCATTACTCCTCAGATGTCCGCAAAAAATACTTGCTGGGTGTCGTATAGGATAAAATTCTTCTTAAAGTTTGAAAAGTGTGATTTTTATCACAGATTTTACCTTTGCCTTCTTTTATATTAGTTTTTGGTGTAATGGGAAAAGAACAACCAATGCGCCATTATCTTACAGCCGTTTAATCGCGAGCTCAAGGACGCATGAAAGGACGTGAAAGTTGATGGTGCATATGAGCCGCTAGCTCAACGCAAGAGCAGCTATCTCACTGGGGAGAGAGATAGCAGACCAGGGTCCAACTCCCTGGCGACTCGCACACGTCTCACCTCGAGCTCTCACTTGAAAAAGTGAGAGCTTTTTTATACTACTGCAAAGGAAAACAGATTGACATTTGGTAAAAATGTCCGTACCGTTAGTGTATGGAGGTATTACAAAAACGCGCATATGATATACAGGTATTTATAGCACTTCTTATTCTTGGGGTAATTCATACATCTTTGTCAACAAAAATTTCCACTGCAAAAACGATTGCATCTTTTTTCGGTCCTGCATTTTGGGTAGTAATTCCGATGTCTCATCTTCTGGTTATTGCGGTTGCATTGGTTCTTATTTCCTATAATAAAAAAGAACTTGTTCGAAAACTTCTTCTTACAGTAAATATATTTCTTACTGTTTTGTTAGTCCGTGATGTACTAACGCTTGTAATTACGCTTCCGCAACAAAAGCTTGGAGTAGTAATTCTTTGGGACGCTTTTTTAATCTGGGTTTCTAATGTGCTGATTTTTGCCATGTGGTACTGGCTTTTAGACAGAGGTGGGCCGATAAAAAGAGCACACGAAAAAGATACCAGGTCTTTGAAGGCTGATTTATTATTTCCACAAGAGGTGAATGAACTGGTTGGTTGGAAGGCATGGAAACCCGCTTTTCTTGATTATATTTTCATGTCGTTTTACTCGAGCATGGCATTTACCCCTACCGATACGCTCGTTCTTTCAAAGAAAATGAAGGGGTTTTTAATGCTGCAGGGGTCAATCTCACTTGTGGTTTTGGCTATGATTGCAGCGCGGGCAATAAATATCATCAGTTGACTCTCCTTCAATGGTCCTATATTGACTTTCTAAAAAAGACATTTCAGTAGGTGTTCTCACCAATCTCTTACACTTTCCTGGTATCTGTTCTCATTATTATTTTCTAAGATATAAATATATGGTAGCATTAATTTTTATGTTTCTCGTAGGACTCGGGCTTGCGTATTTTGCAATTCAGAACCCGGGTGTTGTAGCGCTTCGCTTTGGTGATTATGCCCTCATGGGAATCCCTCTTTATCTTTTGGTTATTGGATCAATAATTTTTGGATTATCTGTAGCCTGGATCATACACGGCATAGAGGCATTGTCTTCGCGTTTTACCATTCATGGTAAAAATATAACTATTCGTCATGCGGAAGAAGAAATAGAGAAACTAAAAGATCGAATTAGAGATCTTGAAGTAGAGAATGCATTCTTGAAAGGAGAAACCGGTACTACAGAGGACATTAAGGAGGAAGAACTTCAAAAAAATCGTAGACCTTCTCTGCTCCAAAGATTTTCTCACGCAATCTAATTTGGAATATTTCTATCTGTTCTTACAATAAGAAAACTATGAAAGATATTGATACTGAAGAAAACAATCTTGAGGGTAAATTTTTATGGGAGTTGGATATTGAGAATCTTGTGGGACATAACATCGAAGCGAAAGGACGTGACGAGGTAAACGAGTTACTAACTAGAGGATGGATTCTTTTGCACATTTATACTCTTAAATATAAAGAAGACGATGTATGGCGAGAGAGACCCATGGCAATTCTTGGACTTCCCAGAAATGCCAGGGCACAAAAAAAGAAAACGCATGAACAGCAATTAGGATTGGCGTAGTTTTATTTCCTCTTTACCCGTATTCCTGAGAATCTTTAGTGATTTAATATTCTGGGTGTAGGAATTTTGTCATATAGACATTGACAAAAGGGTTTATAATCAATCTAGAGAATTTATTTTTATTATATGAGTGCGGAACACAATAGTAGTTCTCGCTTTTCACCAGTACGCAGAGAAGTTTGCGGGTTGCTTCCCTATGACCGTCCTACACCTCGTTTGGGACGAGAAGATTCCTTAAATAGACACAGAACTGCCGGACTTATTGGCGTTAATTCGCATGCCATATATGATCATGAAGGGAATATCGGAAGAGTAAAAGATGTAATGGGGGGTCAAGTTCTGGATTTTGGTGATAGGACAATGCTTTTTAGTTATATACAACCCGGAGCGGATGGAAGTATTGAATACCGCTTTGAACCGGAGGCGTTGGATACCATTGAAGGAGCATGGATTCAGCCGATCAGTCCATGGGGAGAAATGAGTGTTATGTCAATCAATTTCGGCGGTAAAGATGGCGTGCCTCCTGCATTTGTAGATCTTCCACGTCATATTTTGGAGCGCGTTGTGCATCATGAGGCCCGAGTACTTGAGAAATTGCAAAAAGACGGAAGGCCGGTTATGTGGGGAGAGAACAATTCCTTTGGCCTTGATGGTGAAGGCTTAAGAACTCTTTTTGATCCACATCAGCAAATGTTTCGATTCAGTGAGGTAAACAAGGACTTATCAGCCGATGAAATTCAAGACAGCAGGAGCAGACAACTTTGGGATGAAGGAGTAAGTCACATCACAGGTGAGAGTGTGGTAGAAGTGATCAATGACGCAGTATTACCATATTACCGGAACGGACATGCCCAGGCCGATGCTATGGGGTATGTTATTTCGTTACCAGGATACCGTCCGGCGGACATGGGAAATATTGAATTTATAGACAAACTCTGGAGACCGTTATCACATATTAATCATTCGGCATTGAAGCAGGCACACGCAGAAGTTTTTGAGAGTGATCTAGATGACATAATACACTTTGTTGAAGGTTTACGAGGAAAAGGGTACATCGATACTAGTGACAGACAGCGATATAGTCAGTATTTTGACCCAACGCCTCAACATGCAGGAGAGTCGTATCGCAGGGTGAAACTTCGTGAGTTACAGCAAAATGGGGAACTAAGACAGCCTGCAGGTTGGACTGGAGGAATTTATTTCACCGATGAAGGAGGTTTGGTGGTAGTTACATTCGGATTTTTAAAACGTTCTACAGGACCCGTAGAATCTGCCATGGTTGGGTTGGAAAGGCCTCAAGCACCTATCCCTGTTGAAGAAATGACGAGAAAGAAACAAGAAGCGGTGACGGTTTTTGAATATTCGTTTGCGGCTTAATTTGTAATCCACTCCGGTTTCACTCGTTGACAGTTAGATACAAATACAGCTCTGCCGTTTTCTACAGGAGAGTTACTCGCTGCGACAATGTATGGGGGTGTCGCAGGGGAAAGTGCTGATCGTCTGTCGATGCGTAAATTGAGATTTACTGCATTTGACCGATTCCACCTGTATGATCTTCTGATGGGGTCGTACTGCATTAGTCTGTCACGAAGACCCGTGAAAATGTAATGCTCAAGTTCCTCATCTGTGGCTTGTGGTGATCGATCTCCACGTCCACGTTTGACCAGTTTATCGATTGCTTTTTCAGCTTGAGTAAGTGATTGCGGATTGAGTCCATTCTCTTCGGCCCACTGCGAACTTTTTCCGTTTGCTTCATATGCCCGCCAAATATTGAGTAATGTCAGAAAATCCGAGTTGGGATTTTTAAAAGTTGTCATGGCTGCGTCTGCTTTTGCCCTATCCCTTGAGAAAAGCGACCTTGCTTCTGCCAGTGCTGCAATAGTGCATATTTCCTTCACGCCCTTTCTTCGCATTTGTGCTTCAACAATCATTCTGGCAAAATGGTAATCTGTGGGTAGTTCAACCATGCGTTTGCCAATTGCATTTATGGTTTTGTCGGGATTTAAAGCACCTAGCCGTAGCAGCGTTTCATTTGCAAATTCAAGACGCTCTTGGTCGAGCGGGTAAGAGAGAACTTTAAAGTCTGAAAAATCCTGAATGCCTCTAAGTTTTATTTCCAAAACAACATCGGTAAGATCTGTCCTTCTTATTTCAGGGGTTGGGTACTCCTGCCTTTGATCATAGTTGGTTTTTGTGAATAAATTATAGACAGTTCCGGGAGAGGTTCTTCCTACACGCCCGCTCCATTGGGCAATTTCTGCTTTAGACTGTTGCGTTCGGCTGATGTACTCCAGGCCGCTTCGCGGGTCAACGGTTTGTTGAAACTGTTCGCCAGTGTTAATGACGAATTTCAAGTCTTTGATTGTGACACCTGTTTGAATAAAATCTGTTCCTATGATAACACGACGTTTTCCAGGAGGCGGTGGTTTGCCCACTTCATCTTTTTCACGCTGTGAAGAGCCTGAGTGAAGTCTAACAATCATAACATCCGGGTTTTCTGCCAAGATCGCCTGGGCGTGTTTTCCTATATCCGCAACTCCAGCAATTGCAATACAAATATCACCCTTCCTTCCGCTTTGTACAATATCTTTGACTATTTTTGCTGATGCTTGCGGCATTTGATCGCTTGGAATATCTACGTCTGAAAAATTTTCTCTGATAGGAAATGTCCGTCCTTCTACTTCAATAGATTTGTCAACTCCGAAATAATCTTGCAGTTCCTGTTTGTTAACGGTGGCTGATGCGCCGATAATTTTTAGCGGTGGTATGCCGGCTTGTCGTCGCTTTTGTTGTGCCTGTTTTAACAATTCAAGAAGTTTTTCTGTATCTTTTGTCCTAACATGGATTTCGTCTACCATAACATAGTTGGTCTCTTTCAGTGTGTCGTCTTCTAAGAGCTTTAAGATAAGAGTTCCTTCGGTCATAAAAATTGTATCTGACTCGTCAGAATAATTACTGTCTGCTCCATGTTGAAATCCAATTTCTTTTCCGAGTGTAACTCCAGCTTCCCGAGCGACATTTGCAGCCAGTTCGCTTGTGTTGATTTGACGGGGTTCAGTAACAATAAGCTTATCATTTGGGCCCATAATCTCTCGTATCATTTGGGGAACACGCATGGTTTTTCCGGATCCAGTCCCGCCGATAACAAGCGTGGTATCATTATTTCTGATATGATCTTGAATTTCCGTCCTGTGTTTTTCAATCGGTAACTCACCGGGTATTTCTGGTGATTCGGATTCTTCATTACCGGGTTCTATGTCCGGTCCCATGCCGGAAATAAATTTGAGAATTCGTTTTTCGTAACTGTTTAGATCATTTATCCGCATAACGGGTCTATGTGTCACCGGGTCGTCTTTGGCTTCTGAGAGTGTTTGTACAAAGTTTGGTGCAGTCTTTAGGTTTGTTTCAGCAAAGACAAGCTCTCTGACCATATCCTTTGCTTTTTCGCCGAAAATATTGGCAAGCCAGGTTAGCTCTTTTGCGTGTTGTAGAATTGTTACTTTGTCTATTGTCCCATTCTGTTGATAGGTTTCCAAAACATCCGCAACAAATTTCTTGACACCCGCATTTTCATCATTTGAAGAGAAATATCTGCCATAGAGTTTTGCCGCGTGGGCTTTCGTAAATCCTCCTGGTTCTGACGCGATACCGATATGAGAAAGAAGGGGAGAGAGAGCCGAAATAGGACTGTTATCTTTGTTGAAGCTTGCTACAACTTTCTCCTGCCAGGCAGCGCGTATTGCACTTTGAGAATTTTCCACAAGATTTCTTCTTATTTGAGTATTCCAGTACATTGCACGGTCTGTTACAGACGCTTTCTGAAAAGATCCATAACCTCGATCATCAAAACCCACAATGCTTTGCAGAGCTTCCTGAGTACAAGGATTTTCGGGATTTAGTAATTCAGGGCGTGCAAGAAGTAGTCTGCCTTGCAAACCCGTTGTATTTGAGGTTGTTTCTTCAACCTCGGGAGATCTTTGTCTTGCTGTCTCAACCATTACCTGTATTATACTAAAGTGAGAGGTAAAATATCTTAAGAGTTTATTCTGTTTGTTCAAAAATGGTATAATAAGTTCTTCTTATGAAGAAGCTGCTGCTTATAGGTATCGGTACTTTTTCTTTAGGACTTCTCCTTTTTATATTTTTCAAGTCACTTAATACAAAATCCTTTGTCGCTTTACCGCTTACAACAGAAAAAAAAGATCAAATAACGCAAGAAAATCCTCTTTCAATCAACTCTATGAGAAAACAGACCTATCCTGGAAGTAAAATAACAATTGAGCAAACTCTTGATCCGGGTAGTAATTACAACCGCTATATTACATCATATTTGTCAGACGGGTTCAAAATTTATGCACTCCTGACAGTTCCAGAGGGAAAAACACCCAAAAACGGATGGCCTGTAATTATTTTTAATCATGGCTATATTCCGCCTGCTGAATATAGTACAACAGAGCGTTATGTGGCATATACCGATGCGTTTTCTCGGAACGGTTATATTGTTTTTCGGCCGGATTATCGTGGACATGGAAAATCAGAAGGTAAGCCGGAAGGAGCGTATTATTCTCCGGCATATACTGTCGATGTGTTAAATGCTGTTTCCTCAATTAAAAAGTACAAAGACGCTAACCCGCAACGAATCGGTATGTGGGGTCACTCATTGGGTGGAAGTATCACACTCCGAACTATGGTAATAAATAAGGACATTAAGGCAGGAGTTATATGGGCAGGAGTTGTTGCTTCATATGAAGATTTAGCAAATAATTGGCACAGATCACAACCGTTTATACCGTCTGAAAGAGAACGGGCAACACGCAGGCCAAGCAGACTTGCATTGATAGAGAAATATGGAGACTTCAAACAAAATCCTGGTTTTTGGGAATCAATAGCACCGATTTATCATGTAAAAGATATTTCAGGACCACTGCAGTTGCATCATGGTACTCTTGATCAGGAAGTGCCTGTACTTTTTAGTGAACGTCTGAAGGACGCGCTACAGAAAGCAGGAAAGACCGTTGAATTTTATACCTACGATGGTGATGATCATAATCTTTCACAGAACCTTTCATTGGCGCTTGATCGGTCAGTTCGTTTTTTCGATACATATCTAAAAAAATAGTTTTTTAATACAAAATATCTGATTTGCTTGTTGACAAGGTCTGCGCTTTGATTTACCATCAGGCTAATGGAAGCATCAAGAGGAAATTCAAAACAGGGACTTATTATAGGTGTTGTCATCTTGTTACTTCTTGCAGGAATTGGCGGATATATGTTTTTGGGTAAAAATAATCCGTCCGGTTCTAGCCTACAGACAGCTTCAGATAAAACCACAAAACAAGAATCAAAAGACGCATTCACTTCTATAAAAGATGCTCTTTCAAAGTCATTAAGTCTTCAATGTGATTATACAGATGAGACGGGAAGAAAAACTCTGGCTTATGTCAAATCAGGGGCTATCAGAACCGATATGACCGGGAAAACATCTGAGGAATCAGGAAGTGCAATTATAAAAGACAATAAAATGTATTTTTGGAACGGCAAAGAAGGTATGATGATAGAGTTTAATATGTCTGAGATGATGGAAGGGATTACCCCTGAGGCGAAAAAATCTCCGTCTTCACAGGAAAAACCAGAGAACGTTTTGGGTGATTTGGAAAAGTTTAAGAAGTATTGCAAACCTGCAGTTGTTTCCGACTCTCTTTTCGTTCCGCCTACGAATGTGAAATTTACCGATTATTCCAAACTTATGAAGGATGCTACACAACAAATGCAGAAAAACAGCGGGAACACTATGGATGAGGAGCAGATACGCAAACTTCAAAAGCAGTATAACAGTGACGATCAGTCCTCCTCAGAGGATCAATAAGTATCCTTCTGACCTCTTTTCATCATCTTGACAAATATGAATTATTCATAGTACGCTGGATAGTGTGACACACATAGTAGGACTACTAGTCTTTACCTTAGGGTTTCTTCAATATTTGCAGAGGAGAAGAACGCTGCATAACTTCAATATTGTTTTAGCACATATTTGTTACTAATTTCGGAAAAAGGATGAAAGGAGGTGAGACAGAAAAATGAAAAGTTTTGAAACACTAGCTGGTTGGCTTTTGGTATTGGGTGGTGTGTCTTTAGGTTTGGATGGATTAATGAGTTATCCTCTTTTGGATTCGGTGCTTGGAATGGACTCAACAGTGGAACGAGTTGTAAATATCGCTATCGGAGTTGCAGCCGTAATGATGGCCTACAAGATGCTTGGAATGAAGAAAAAATAATTATTTGTAGGTAAGCCTTATTAGGATCCGGCCTAGGTGGGCCGGATCCTCTTTTTTCTCATCGGCAGGATTTACCTTTGAATTTCCTCTTGACAGGTGGTTTAAAAATAGTCCATATTAATAGTAATGGCAAAGAAAGGTACCAAACATCAAAGGCATACACATGGGTACAAACACTACCTTATTCCTTCGTTTATCGGCCTTGTGATTGCATGGTATTTCTCAAACAGCATGAACCTTGCGCTCGTTGTTTTTGTAGCAGTGTGGATAGGGAACTGGGCAAGTGAAGAAATCCTCCAAAAGTGATAACATCCGATAAAGCACAATTCATGAAATATTGGATTTTAATAATTGTTACTGCAATTTTTTTTCTTTCTCCAAGCGCTGAGATTTATGCAGCGGCAAAGCCGGGTAAGGCAGCAGTCTCCGCTCCATCCATAAGTGCTCAATATATAAAATCAAAAAATAGTGTTCGCGTGT
>JACOXW010000015.1 GCA_016182205.1 Candidatus Levyibacteriota bacterium | reverse complement strand
TTTGAAATGAGCAAAGGTTTTATATTTGGTAACCTTTTTTTAAAGCAAACGGGGTATTTACAGGCTGGCTTTCATTAAGGTCAAAGATTTGGCTTTTTATATTCAGCTTCTACTACACCACCAAGCGCTTCTGCTATCTTACGACTTGCAATATTGCGTTTGTCGACAGGATAAACTAAATACTGATACTCAAGATTATTTTCAGCCCATTCTTTCATACCCCTTACTGCCTCCAAGCCATATTTATTTCCATGCGCGGACTTTTTTACCCATATTCCTAACTCGGGCTTAGTTGTTTTAATGTCATGAATTCCTCCCCCACCTAAAAACTCTCCCGTGTCTTTCAAAAGAATAACAAATTGTATCTCTTCCCCAGCAGACATCTTTTCCAATGATTCCTTTATATATTCTTGTGTTTCTTCAAGTTTATGCGGAGTCTTCGGAAACATATATATCGTTACCTCCTGTGTAAATTCATTAAAAATATCCACAGCATGGTTTGGGGATAATTGTACGAGCTTTAGTCTTTGGGTGAGTATAATTTCATTTTGTTTCATATTATGACAGCAGAAGGTTTGATTGGCATTCCCTATGATAGAAATGGAGGCCCGCTGCATCCTGAAATGGTTCTCAATTCAGAAATCGCCAGAGAAAGAGCAAATTGCCAACGTGCCGTACAACTTTTCTATGCCGAAGTCGGGGGTTTTGTTCTTCCACCGGACGATGCACTTTCAGCTGAAAGTTTTGATGATACAAGAGCAATGGTATTTCGGGATACGGCAGAAGCCCTTCTGCCTTCTGAGCAAATGCAACAACTGGCCTTTGGGGATCTAGTTCATGCGGAGAGAAAATCTCAAGCTGCAGCAAACGAAAATCCATGGTCTATCCAACGAAAACAAAAACTGCACCTAGCCGTTTATGTGGGATTACCCGGTGAATTTCAAGAACACTTTCCTGGCCATAATGTTTACGCAAACAGAGCATATTTCTTTCACGGCACCAACGGCGGAAGCAGGCTTATTTCCGAAGAAGAATTCTTACGAAGATACAGAATGATTCAAGCCAGAAGAGTTCTTAGTCTTAAAGACCAGTATCAAACTCTCTATCAGTCTGCCTGATATGGCTGGGGGGCATGAAGAACGGGTCTACTTATCGTAATTTCCTCTGACTTATGTTTGGGTAATGGTTTGGCCAATGCAATATCCAATACTTCATCCATATGAGAAACAAAGACGAATTTCAAATCTTTCATAACCTCTTTCGGGACATCTTCCAAATCTTTTTTATTTTCTTTCGGCAGTACAACTGTGGTAATGCCTGCTCTATGTGCAGCGATAACTTTTTCTTTCACTCCACCGATTTCTAATGCTCGTCCGCGCAGTGTTATTTCACCTGTCATAGCAACTCTTCGCTTAACCGGATTTTTTGTCAAAGCAGAGACAATGGCTGTTGTGATAGCAAGCCCGGCTGATGGCCCATCTTTGGGTACTGCGCCTTCTGGTACATGTACGTGTACATCCAGTTTCTGATAGAACTTCTCATCAAGACCAAACTGTTTTGCTCGTGTTCTTATATAAGACATTGCTGCATGACATGATTCTTTCATTACATCTCCCAGTTGACCTGTAAGAAGAAGACTTCCCTTTCCCGGCATGAGTGCAACTTCAATAAAGAGTATGTCGCCGCCGGCTTCCGTCCACGCAAGTCCTGTGGACATACCAACTTCGTCTTTTTTCTCCGCAACCGTAGCAGTATAGCGGATTGGACCCAAGAATTTTGCTACATTACGTGGCAAAATGACTGTTTTGGTCTTCTTGCCTTCAGCGACTGTCTTTGCAACTTTTCGAAATATTGTCGCAATCTTTCTTTCCAGGTTTCTTACTCCAGCTTCTCTTGTGTAATGCTGGCTAACATATCGCAGGGCGCTGTCTGCAATCTCCACCATACTTTCTTTTAGCCCATTTGCTTCCATCTGTTTTTTCATAAGAAAACCTTTTGCAATATGAAACTTCTCATCTTGTGTATATCCTGCAAAACTTATAATTTCAAGTCTGTCTCGCAAAGCTGGAGGAATTGTATCAAGCACATTTGCGGTAGTGACAAACATAACATTTGAAAGATCAAATGGTACTTCCAGGTAATGATCTGAGAACTCTGAGTTTTGTTCCGGATCCAATGCCTCAAGAAGTGCGGAAGATGGATCACCACGGAAATCCGCACCTACTTTGTCTATTTCATCAAGCATAAAAACGGGATTTCTAGTTTCTGCGTCTTTAATTCCTTGGATAATTCGCCCCGGTAATGCTCCGACATAAGTACGTCTGTGGCCTCTGATTTCTGCTTCATCCCGAATACCACCTAAGGATACCCGAATAAATTTCCTCCCCAAGGCTCTGGCAATTGACTTCCCAAGTGATGTTTTACCAACACCTGGTGGACCGACAAAGCAAAGTATCGATCCTTTCATTTTTCCCGCCAGTTTATGTACTGCAAGGTATTCTATAATACGTTCTTTTACCTTAGGCAAACCAAAATGGTCTTCATTCAATATTTTTTCCGCTTGTTTTATATCTATATTGCTTTTGCTTTCTTTACTCCATGGAAGTGCAACAAGCCAGTCAAGATAGTTACGGATATATCCTGCTTCAGGGTTAAATTGATTCATTTGGCCCAGTTTTTTTACTTCTTTTCTTGCTTTCTCTTCCACCTCTTCAGACATGCCGGCTTTTTTAATCTTATCCAGAAGCTCTTTCATCTCTCCTACTTCTTCAGCATCCTGTCCCTCTTTATCTAATTCATTTTGAATTGTCTTCAGCCGTTCCCGAAGCATCGCTTCTCTGGCGCCCTTCTCAAATCGTTCCTGAGTCTTGGACGCTATACGTCTTTCCAATTCAAGAATTTTTATTTCTTTTGCCAACAGATCTGTTATCTTTTCCAACCGCTTTCTAACATCCAACTCCTCCAAAAGAGCTTGCCTTTCTGACGGTTTGATATCCAGTACCGATGCCATTAGGTCTGAAAGTTCTGCCGGAGAATGCTCCGACATAATATTCATAAACACCAAAAAATCTGAAGTTTTTCCTAGATTCATTGCCCGGCGGAACTCATTGGTTAAATGGTTACAAAGAGCTTTTATTTCATTGCTTTCCTCTATTACATCTGCTATCTCTTCAACTTTTGCCAGAAGGTATGAGGCGTGTTCTTCATATCCCACAATTTTTACCCGCGAGATACCTCGAACTTGCGCATTAATTTCTCCATCTGTTCTGATCATACGCTCAATATGAGAAAGCGTTCCTACCATATAGAGATCTTCAGGAGTGGGATCGTTCAGTTTGGGGTTTTTCTGCAGTACAAAACAGACTATCCTTTCATGCTGAAATGAAGATTCCAATGCTGCCAGACTTTTTGGTCTTCCAAAAGTTAAAACAGAATCTGTATTGGGGAAAATAATCCCGTCGCGGATTGGAATAACTGGCACTAAACGTTCCATAGAGAATGTGTTTTCTTTCAATTCCTTAGCACTCTATCAAAATATCTGCTAATTGTCAAGTCCTCTAGTTTTTAATAAATTCTGAAGCGAAAAAGGAGATAAAATCTTTCCTTATTAAATCATGCTTTTTGCTATTAGTCAACTGTTACCTCTATAAAAGGTTGAAGTATTTAAATCACGCTTTTGCGCTTGACAAATACTATGTGAGAGCTACAATGAAGAATGGCGCATAAAAGCTATGACTAAATCAAACGGGAATTACAAAAATGCATCAGATATCCTTATGCGAGAGCTTCATTCCTTTGAAGGAAGACTTGCTGAGTTTATTACCAGTTTCGCAGGAAGCATGCCGTTTGCGTATTTTCATGGGGTGTGGTTCCTACTCTGGATACTGGTAAATCATGGTGTATTTATGCCGATTATTAAGCCTTTTGATCCCTTTCCGTATGGATTACTCACAATGATCGTCTCACTAGAGGCGATTTTTCTTTCTACATTCATTATGGTCTCGCAGAATAGACAGGCATTGGTCGATACATATCGTGAGTTAGAAGAAGATAAAGAGCAGGAAGAAGAAGAGAAAGAACATGAAGAATTGGAAGCCGATGTTGAAGATATTCAGAAAGATTTGGATGATATCAAAAATGCAATTCTCCTTATTCAACAAAAAGTAACAAGCGTAGAAAAAACACGAGAAGCGCGAAACAGTAACTCCTAGACTACTGCATCAATTTTAGCTGCCATAATGAAGTCGTTTTCCGAAAGTCCACCGACTGCATGAGTGAAAAGGTCAATCTGCACTTTGTTATAAAAAATGTAGATATCCGGGTGATGTCCTTCTGCCTCCGCAACCTCGGCAACTTTGTTCACAAACGCCATCGCTTCTTTGAAGTTTTTAAACTTAAATTGCCTACGTAGCCGATGCGCTATATCTCGAAGTAACAACCAATCCGGAACTTGAACTTTCAATTCTTCTTCTTTCTCCTCAGACACTGGCGGATCCCCAGATTCACACGGAATACAATGCTTTTGCGTCAAATCATTCATTCGCTTTTTTCTTTTGTTTCGTGAGATGTAAATAAAACAAATCCAGAAGCGATCAATACCAAATTTTTAACAACAAATTCTCCCGCCAAAGAAAGAACAGGGAAGCGTGGGGAAAATCCTTGGGTAAAAAGAACTGAAGCAGTTGCGACAATTAAGTGCGCTGTCATGACCAATACTGCCAACTTGACGAATTTATTTGCCAGAAATGCAAACCCGATTGCAATCTCCAGAAGTGAAAGACCAAACATGAACAATTGTGACTCACCAAGCATAAGCGGCATGGCCTGACGGATAATCTCAAGTACCGGACTTGCATTGAAAAACTTTAGGACCCCAAACCAAAGAAAGGTAAAACCTATAGACCACCGAAGGAGTTTTATAGACAAATCAGTTCGCACCACAACTATAGTATACTACGCTTTCAGAAAATTTTCTTCTTTAGGCTCTTGCAAAAGCTTTACGTAAAGGTAATCATTCGACCCATACCATGATCCTTTATACAATCCTACAAGCTCATACCCTAATTTTTCATAAAATGGCTTATTCCATTCAGCAGAGTACAAATGAACAGAATGAACGCCGAGTTCTTTCATGGCAGATTCAAATTTCGCCATCAAATCTCGTCCTATTCCTTTCCCATGAAACTGAGGTTTTATCATTATCCAAGAGCATAATGCAACACCACCTAAAATGACCTCACCAAGAACAAAACCTATAAGCTCATCTTTCATAAACGCACCATATGAACGTTGTCGAGCAGAATTTATAATCGCTAGTACCGCTTCTTTATTCATGTCTTTATGAATGATGTGTGCTTTCGTTTTCTCTGAATATTCTGGAAAATCAATCTTTAACATGTGCTCAAACAACGCCGAAAGCGCATCGACATCTTTTGTTTCTAAGGAACGAATCGTAACCATGTCTTCCATATAACTATTATTG
The DNA here is from genome assembly GCA_016182205.1 of Candidatus Levyibacteriota bacterium. Classification (GTDB taxonomy): domain Bacteria; phylum Patescibacteriota; class Microgenomatia; order Levybacterales; family UBA12049; genus JACOXW01. The sequence continues at coordinate 532 of JACOXW010000015.1, read as the reverse complement.
CTCTATTTACACGAGCTCCAAAGCCCCCGGTTGTTCACACGCGCCTCTTGCTCTGCCAGACGGAACCGGTCAGCATATTTGACATCCGGCGGAAACGTTACGGCATGGGCGTATCCCTGCCGTACCAGGTAATCATTGACCAATAAATCTCCTATATAAACATACCGAAGCAGTCGCCCGTATCTATCTGTTTCTGAAACATCTTTCTCAAGCCGTACTTCTTTTCCCTCCACCAAATTCCGGTTGAACTCCGCTGCTTCTTGCCCGAAACATTCAACAGGTTTCTTAGGATGATGGATCTCAGGTGTATCAATGCCTATATATCTTATGCGTTTTCCACCTGATATTTCAATTGTGTCTCCATCAATTACTTTTCTGACATTTACCATGGTTTCCTGCTCTTTATCCGTAACGCCAAGTGTTTTTTGTTGAGTTAAAACAGTGGGCGAAGGTAAAATAACAGGTTGGTTCGTTTTTGAAACATCAGATGTAAAACTTGAGAATAGAGCAATCAAGCTGAAGATTAAGAAAA
>JACOXW010000021.1 GCA_016182205.1 Candidatus Levyibacteriota bacterium | reverse complement strand
AAGAATGGTGTCGGGAACTTTATGTGCTTCTGTTGTACAAAGAACAAACATTGCATGCGCCGGAGGTTCTTCAAGTGTTTTTAAAAGTGCATTAAATGCTTCAGTTGTTAACATATGGACTTCGTCGATGATATAGACTTTTTTTTCTGCCATCACTGGAAGCAATCGTATTTTTTCCCGCAGATCCCGAATTTCATCAATACCTCTATTTGATGCTCCATCAATCTCCAAAACATCCATATTCATTCCCTCTGTAATGGAAACGCACTGTTCGCATTTATTACATGGTATTTCTCCCGTATCCAATTTTTCTTTTTTCCACATCGCTTCTTTTTTGACAGCTTTTATCCACCTTTGACAATTAACAACTTTTGCGACGATACGTGCCGTTGAAGTTTTTCCTAGTCCTTTTGAGCCGGTAAAAAGAAATGCATGAGGGAAAGAATCGGTTGAAAGAACAGTTGCCAAAAGCGTGCGCAGCTTTTGGTTATCAAGTTCCTGTATAGTTTGTGGTCTGTATTTCCTATAAAAAACCATAACTAAGTTATTAGTACGCTTCGCTTTAGTTCTTAGTTATTAGCAAGCTTACCAATAACCAATCACTATTTAGTGGTGGATTCCCAACAAATGCAAAACTCCGTGTGAAACAAGCTCATCAATACGGTCATCAACAAGCATGTTTTCCGCAGCTGCTTCGCGAATAACTTCCGGGTAAGAAATAACGACATCCCCCAGTCTTAACACTTCACGGGGAAGCCGCATATCTTCTCCCTCCGTAATGGGGAATGATAAAACATTGGATGTTTTATCTAAATTTCTGTATTTTTTGTTAAGCTCCCGCATCTTGCGATCCCCGACGATAGCAATTGAAATTTCTGTTTCTTGCACCAGACCTTGTCCCGCAAGAATTTGGAGTACTGCCTGTTTTATGCGCTTTCTATTTACTTTATATCTGCTTTCAACAAAAAGGAGAATTTTAGTATGTGCCATACGAACGCTTTGCCCGTCGTGCCTCTTCCTTTTTTTGCTTTCTGGCCAAAGAAGGCTTGAGGTAAAATTGCCGACGCTTCGCCTCAGGAATTATTCCTGCATCAATCACTTTTCGTGAAAATTTTCGTATAAGCGTTTCGTCTGTATCCCCTGGCATTTTTTTAACAAGAATCATAATAAAAACACCCCCTTTGCTAGAAACTCTTAACAATCCTGAGCTAGTCGAAGGAGAGTTTTAGAGTTTCTACATCCTCCTAAGACCGCTCCGTGAACCGTGTACGAATAGTACTGAAGAGGTGAACGGCAAGGTCAGGAGGATAAACCATCTCTATTGTACTCCAAACTATGAGCCAAGTCAAAGCCAAAAATGCTAGATTTTAATCCCAACAGGCCCCATGAGGTGGAAATGGAGATGATCGATAATTTGTGCTCCTCCACCATTCACAACAATTCGGTAACCCTTACCCAGTAACTTTTGTTCTTTAGCTAACTTCTGAATAATAGTACCGGCCTTTTGAAAAAGAAGTGGCTCTGTAACGTCTGTAAAATCAACCAGATGCTTTTTAGGAACAATTAGTAAGTGAATCGGCTTTACAGGATGAATATCTGAAAAAACCATGATTTCTTCGTCCTCATAGACAAACTCTTTGGGAATTTCTTTATTGGCAATCTTGCAGAAAATACAATCGTTCATAATTTTCTAATTTCTAATGACGAATTTTTAATACGTTCCAAAATTGAGCATTAAAGAATTGATTAGATATTATAAATTAGTAATTAGACATTTTCTAACACTCTTATTATATCATCCAAACTCAATCGTGTTGGCCTCATTTTTGGATTTTTTGTCGTGCCATTCAAAAGCATTTTTTTGGATACATGCAAAAACCACGTTGCATCAGGATCCATCTTTGAAAGTTTTTCATATACCAATGTTAAATCAATATCTTTTGGTTGAACTCCCAAAGCTGGTTTTGCCTTAATCCGAACGTACCCTTTTCTAGGATCCTTACGCACTGCTATCGCATATCCCATTTTTTGCGCCAGTTTTAAAACTGTATCATTTACGCTCTCAAATCCGATACCTTTTCCATATCTGCTCTGAAATTCTTTCCCTTTTTCTTTCAATTCTTTTTCAGCCCATACTCTATTCTCAAAATTATGAAGCAGCGCATCCAGACATTCTGAAATAAATGTTACATAATAATCATCTTCATCCGGACGCTGCATTTTGAGTCCTTCAAGGATACCAAATAGAGAAAATTCATAGTGATCTGCTGTCGGATCAGGCCAGAAAACTTCTTTAAAGTGATCTATGTCCACAACTACCTTTACCAAACGTGACAGGGCTTCCTGTTTTTCCTCCCATTTCTCCCCGCCGCTGATACGCTCCCGCACATAATCCCACGTCAAACTGGCCGCACAAACTGCCTCATCATTTGTTTGATGATGATCAAGCGGACCAAGACCCGTATCCACATGGATGACTTCATTCTCGCCTATATGTTCTACCGCGCCGTCGGTTTTTGTATGGTCAAAAGGAGCGATCCGATCACCTGCCGAAACAAACCTAACTTCGGCGTTTTCCCATCCGGAAAGAAACTTTCGAAGAAGCCATACAGAGGTAATGGCATCCAAATCCGGTGATGAGTGAGCAACTATAATCTTCATGTGGTCATTATATCGTTTTAGCCTGGTTCACGCAATCAACGATAGTTACACTTGACAACTACACGAATTTCCCCGTACTATGGTACTATCATGGATCCGAAAACTGCCCAGAATCTTGATCCGAAGCTAAAGGAAGCGTACGACCGTGTTATGGGAACTTCTCTTCCCGCGACTTCTCCGGCTCCAGCGGTACCTCCTTCCCAACCCGCACCACATATTGAGACTACAGCACCTACGCCCCCTCCTTCCCAACCCATGCAAATTTTTCAGGCAAATGAAGCTAAAAGTCCGCCACCGCAGCATACATCTGAACCCGCACCATTCACACACGTTAATCCACCGGCTGTGCATACTGCTTCTCCTGTCTCTTCCACTTCACAAGGGTCAACAATCTCAAGCGGTTTTGTAGCAGGAGGAACGAAAAATCACTCCTCTACATCATCTGAAAGCGCTGGAGTTTCATCTAAAGTATTATTTCTTGCAGGAGTTGTTTTCTTTCTGATTTATACCTTGTTTTGGATCAAATTTACAGGCCTTACACTTCCTTTTTTACCACAGTAAGTCTTTTGAGGATCTCGTCAATACTAAGTAACTCCGCAGTCTCACTTGCTCGCTCCTTATATTCTATTCTTCCTTCCTGAGCCAGTGTTTTTTGAGAAACAACCAACCGTACAGGAATCCCGATCAAATCCGCATCCGCGAATTTCTCCCCGGCTGCAACATCCCTATCATCATACAACACGTCAATTCCCGCATCGAGTAACTTCTTATAAACCTCGTCTGCCTTATCCCTTATTCTTTCATCATTATTCGTTATTCCTACCAGGTGACAAATGAAAGGTGAAGCTTGAACAGGCCAAACGATTCCTTTCTCGTCCTGATAGACCTCGACAACTGCTGCCATAGTTCGAGCAAGACCAATTCCATAGCATCCCATATAATATTGCTTTTTAGTTCCATCAGCACCTACAAATTCAGCACCCTTCATTTTTGAAGAATAATGGAAACCAAGTTGGAAAATATTTCCAACCTCGATCCCTTTCTTTGCGACAAGTTCTTTACCATCTATTGTTTTGTATCCTGCTTTCGCCAATGCAATATCTATCTCAATATCTGCATTGTAGTCACGATCAATATTCATATTAAGCAAATCCCGATTCTTTTTGTTTGCACCTCCATACGCATTTTTTATTGTTCTTAAAGAAGGGTCTGCAACAATAACCAGCTTAATTTCCTTATCTACAATTTCTTTAATTCCGACCGGAGAAATAAATCCAGGTTCTGAATGTAATTTCTCCCGAATTTCTTCCTCAGTTGCTGCTCGGAGTTGATAAGCCTTTACTGCATGCAAAAGCTTTATCTCATTCACATCATAATCACCACGGATAATTGCCAAGATAAACCTCCCTTGTTCATCTACAAATAAAACGTCTTTAATCTGCTGCCATAATGGCTTGTTATGAAGTTTTACTCCATCCTCCATGGTAGTCCCACGAACCGCCTCAACTTCTTCCAGAGCTTTCTCTTCTTCATCAGTATTTTTTTTATCAATAGCAAATACTGCCACATCTTCATGCGCTGCATAACTCCCGTCTTCGGTGGTTAAGAATTTCGATTCTCCCGCATCACTTTCAACAACAAATTCATGGCAATAATCTCCGCCTATGTAACCATTGTCTGATTCCACAATAATTGTTTTCAAACCAACTCGTTCAAAAATACGAGTATAAGTATCACTCATTTTTGCATATTCTTTCTTAAACTCCTCCTCTGACCTGTCGAAAGAATAAGCGTCTTTCATGACAAATTCTCGAACTCTGAGGAGTCCTCCACGTGCCCGCATTTCATCTCTGAATTTTGTTGAGAACTGGTATAAATTGAACGGTAAATCTTTATAAGAAATTTGGAACTTGCGCACTAAGTCTACCAACATTTCCTCAGCCGTGCCGCCCAAAACAAATTCCATCTCATTTCTGTCCTTAATACTCATCAGCTCAAACCCGACTGATGTCGTCCTGTTCGTTTCTTCCCAAAGTGATTTCGGGTGTAGAACCGGTGCGACCATTTCCTGAGCACCTGCTTTGTCCATTTCTTCTTTAATCACCTGCTTGATTTTGTCAAAAACGCGCATGCCAAGCGGCAAGAAATAGTATCTTCCCGCGGTTGATTCACGGATAAACCCCCCTTGATACAAAAGCTTATGAGAAATAAGTGCTGCATCTTTAGGAACCTCTTTCAGTGTTTTTCCAAATAATTTTGAATATCTCATGGTATGCACGACACTTCAAGTCAAAATGTTACTTTAAGTATTGCAATTTTAAGTATAACGAATGTGAAATCATGTTTGCAAGGTTATCTTAAATACTTTCGAAGCTCTTCAAATTCCATTGCTGATTGTTTCAGTATGCTTTGAAAAGTTCCAAAAGCGACCCTCTTTGTGCTTTGGCACAATTACTGTTTGTAGCTTACCAAAACGAGTCCCGCGGAGTTTTACATGACTACCTTTTGTAGAGACTACATAAAAACCGGACCTGATTAATGCCTTAATAATCTTCTCTCCGGAATAAACTTTTGGCATTTAGCTAAGCATTACTATTTGAGTGCTCACGTGATCTACGGAAGGTAAGGAAAGATTGGTAATATTCTCATCTTCTAAATAAAGATCAAGCGCTTCTTTCAAATTTTTCAATGCTTCTTCCTTTGTCTTTCCTTGGCTCGCTAATTCTAGTTCTATAAACTTTGCGATATAGATACTATTTTCCTTCCAAACTATTGTATGTAAAACTTGCTTTTTCATAAAATGATTATATCATCTTTGTCAATTTACGTTTCCTTTTTCTTTACCTCATGACCCCCAAACGCCTTCCGAAGCGCGGCAACGAGTCGTGCCGCAAAAGACTTTTGAATAGTTTCTTCTTTCTGTGATCTTAGGCGAAATTCCAACGCTTGCTCAATATTTTCTATGAGTACTCCTTCTTCT